>JAYUZC010000253.1:0-12791 GCA_043752045.1 Bacteroidota bacterium
AATGATTTAATTAAAAATCTTGGAATTGAGAGCGGCTTGACTACGAGTCCAATTTATGGGAATAACATGCCTAAATATGCAAGAGCTTCTGCAAACGCAATTGACCCTTCTTTCTCAGAACAGAACGCTCCATTAAAAAGATTTTTTGAATTGCGTAGTGAGTTTTTAGCAAGGCTTGCAAAAGAATATATTTGCAATACTACCGATTTTATTGGTGGTGGGAAGTACTTGTAGTTAGTCAGTAAAGACCTAAATTAATGCCAACCCATTTATCCCTGATAGAGTCATTTGCACTGTCGGGAAGGTAGGGTTGGCACTCTTAGCCTAAAGGCGTAACTTTACATACATCAAGAACAGTTGAGAGCACAGGCTCTATAACACTGTAGCAACCGTTAAGACGGTGCTAATCCTGCCAGAAATGGAAAGATGTTTTTGTTCTTCTGCTCTTGGTATGCTTAACTAATCTATTAATACACCATGAGCTACTTTGAATCAGAAGAATACAATGCCCTTCTTATCCAATCCCAGACCGAAGGATACGAGCCATACAGAATCACGCTCGGCTACATCATCTACCAGTATAAACAGAAGAACCCAAAATGGCATGAAATGTATGCTTTGCTGGGCAGTAAGGAAGTCTGGGGGCATCGCACAAATTTCATTCAAAACTGGTGGAGTCGCTTTCCACCTACCAATTTAAGAATACTAAAAGAATGGGAGATGAAACTCTTTGATATTACAGTTGAAGATATTAAAAGAGCTACAGACCTTGACAACATAGAGCTTGATAAAGCATTAATCAACGAAACGATACCAACCAGTTATTTTGATTCCATCGAGTTATTCCCGTTTAATATACCGATAGAAAAAGACTGCTCATCGGTGCAAGAAGCAATAGACTATGTTGGTGCTTTGCCAGTAGGTCATGCCAAAATGAGATGGATAGAAAACTATCCTTTCCGAGATATACGCTTTGGTGCTGATGGAACATACATCTCATTTTTTCATCGGTCTGAATTCAGAGTAGAATCGGATGATGCAGTCGTTTTCAAACCACCGTTTGTTGTGTATCCTTCATTAACTATGAAAGGAAGAATAGTTAATAAAAAGGAGTAATAGTAATTGAAAGCATAGTTATAAAAAATACCCTACTGTCTATAGACTCATCCGTTCGAAAGTCACTCCTAAAAGTGTACTACCGTCAGAAATGAAACATTTAATGTTGAAACACTTATCTAATCATCGGGTGTAAAACACTGTCAGATTATCTATAGAGCAGAGGGGCATCGAATAAACAGCGAGACTGAAAATATTAGTTCTCGCTGTTCATTCTTCTATACGTATCCAGTAGCCGTTGCATTAGACCCTTTTCCTCACGATAGCCATCAGGTAAGCCTGAAATAGCCTGATTCGACGTACTGCAACGCACGTTCATCCCTGCGCTTTGCATTTTGACTATTGTATCGGTCATAAGAGTATCATTATGCGTTATGCCAAGATACTCTGCGGTCATAGAGTCATCATCAATGACTACTGAGTGAATTATATGATTCTTCATATATTTTCTCTATAAATAGATTGTTTGTCATCTGCACATCAGATGCGCTCAGTAGTTAAAACGACAAAAACAAAGTTGGGAAAAGGTAAGACAAAATTGGCGATTTCAAGCCGCTTTGATGGTTTGGAAAATAACCAGCCCAATTAGTCAATCCTTAGATATTTAACTTGGGTTTGCTACCAACTTGTATAAAATCGGGTAAAATGTTGATAATTTGTTGATAAAACACTTGGATTTTAACAAATTATTTCGTATATTTGCATGGGAAGAAGAAGAAGGAAGTGACGAGCGGTTAGTGGCCAGTTAAGAGCCTCCCCACTGTAACCTGTTCCCTACCACCAATAACCTTCGCATTCGAATGTGTACATGTATAGCACCTCGCAAAACCTGATTGATCATTCCCAAGTCATAATCACCCCGTGTGGTGCACAATTAGAATGTTGATTTATAAAGGACTTACAGACCATTTTTTCGTTGTTGATTGGTGGTCTTTAGCGGGCTGGGAGAGCCAAAACTGGGAAATAGATTTCCCGCGGGGTTAGCTTCGTATTTTTGCAGTCCTTAATACAATTGATATACGTTATACAATGAAAATCCACGAGCATCAGGGGAAAGATATATTAAAAAAATATGGTGTGCCGACACCAATAGGGCACGTAGCTTATGGTGTTGATGAAGCAGTCGAGGCAGCCAAGAAGCTCCCGACGGAGATAGCTGTCGTGAAGGCGCAGATCCATGCCGGCGGTCGCGGCAAAGGCGGCGGAGTGAAGATAGCGAAGAATCTTGATGATGTCAAGACACACGCTTCAGCAATCCTCGGCATGACGCTCGTCACGCATCAGACCGGTCCCGAAGGTCGTTTCGTAAAACGACTCCTCGTCGAGCAGGGCGTCAATATCGAAAAAGAGTTTTACGCAGGTATCCTCCTTGATAGAGCTACTGGTACGAACGTCATCATGGTCTCGACCGAAGGCGGTATGGAGATCGAGAAGGTAGCCGAAGAGTCACCGGAGAAGATCGTGAAAGTTCACGTCAATCCTTCAGTCGGTCTTCGCGATTATCAGACACGTCAGCTTGCATTTGCTCTTGGGTTGAAGGGTGAGGCATTCAAGCAGTGTCAAAAGTTTTTGAAGGCGCTTTACAAGGCATATGAAGAAAGTGATTCTTCGATGTTTGAAATTAATCCGCTCGTCTTGACCAAAGAACAGCAGATGATCGCACTCGATGCGAAAGTGAACTTCGATGATAATGCACTCTTCCGTCACCCTGAATATGCAGAGCTTCGCGACCTCGATGAGGAAGATCCACTTGAGATAGAAGCATCAAAGTCAAACCTCAACTATATCAAGCTTGACGGTAATGTCGGTTGTATGGTCAATGGCGCAGGTCTTGCAATGGCGACGATGGATATCATCAAACTTGCAGGCGGCGAGCCCGCGAACTTCCTTGATGTCGGCGGCGGAGCAAATGCCGAGACTGTTGCAAATGGCTTCCGCATCATCCTCTCCGATCCGAACGTGAAAGCGATACTCATTAACATCTTCGGTGGTATCGTCCGCTGCGATAGAGTCGCGACAGGCGTTGTCGAGGCATCGAAGCTTGTCAAGCCGCACGTCCCGATTGTTGTCCGCTTAGAAGGCACGAATGCTATCGAAGCAGGCGAGATCCTTGAGAAGAGTGGTCTGAACTTCCTCGTAGCTCGGGGCTTAAAGGACGCAGCGCAGAAAGTAACGCAAGCATTATCAGCGTAAACCAATTACGAATGAAAAAGCCCTTTGATTACTCAAAGGGCTTTCGGAAAAAATCGTAATTCGTAATGATCAATTCGTAATTTTCACCATCATTCCCGCCTTGGGCATCTTCCAGATAACTTCACCTGTTTCGCCATTACGAGCAGTTAGCATGTAATAGTATGTACCGCTTGGCCATTCGAGTTCTGACGAACGAACGGTAATTGTATGAGGTCCTTTCTGGAGAAGTTGAGTAGCTGTCGGTAATGTATAATTTCTTCCGAGAGCATCATATACTTGTAGCTCAACGATAGCAGCTTGTGGCATCTCGAAGTAGATGTTGGTCCCATCGGTGAACGGATTAGGGAAATTCTGCTGGACGCTCCATGAGTTTGACTCTGAAGCATTCCCCACTTCAACCTGCTTTATTTGATGCAAAGTCCTTTCGCCATCAAGTGACACATCAACTAAACGATACTCATACATTCCTGCCGCATTTGGTACATCAACGAAGCTGTAGTTACGTTCATGGTTGGAGTTAGCAAATCCCTTGAGTGAGCCGAACTGGTTATAGCTTGCAACGACATCAAACATGTTTGAAGAATGAGGGTCGGAGATATTGCGTCGCTCGATCTCGAAGCCGGCATTATCTTTTTCCATTGCCGTCTTCCAGTCAAGACGTACAGCACCTAGCAAAAGAGCTTTGAGGTTGAATGATGCAAGTTCGATAGGGAGAGTCCCGTTGAAGAAAAGAAGTTGGCAATAAATATCTTGAGCAGTTGTTGATGAATTTCTTGTATCACGCCATGTGATGATAGCACCGTTTGAGCGGGGAGCGATTGCTACTTGGTCTTTTACACCGGTTCCAACGGAAATAGGGAGCCCCCATCTTGATAGATTTGAAGAGCCGGCAGGGAAGAAAAGGCGCTGCGGCAGCGTATCAACTTTGTTGGCATAAGTCTTCATATTTGATCCACCAATTCGGTCATCATTCCATGCGAGTAATATGCCGTTTTCAGTTTTTACACCGACAGGTTTATATTGATCATTTGCTAAATTACAGACAGCATATGAGGTGTTTGGTTGTGGTGTTATCGTTGCACCGTCTGCCTTTACACGTGTAACAGCAATGTCCTTGCTACCGAAAAAATTTGTATATGCTACAAGAGCTCCACCTGCGTTATCGGTAAATGGGACGACTTCCATCTGGTCACCAGGGGTTTGTGGTGTTAGGTTAACAGCTGAGAACCATTTTTTTGTAGAGTCACTCCTGATGCGCTGAACAACTACATCATATCCATGTGTAGTAAAGTTTACTTGGGCTTCTTCCCATGCAAGGATAAACTCTGAACCATCTCTGCTTACCTTCGGGTAGCGTGAATTTTTTGTATTGAAATCACCACGATGGATGATAACACCAAGTTTGGTTGCTCCCCATAACACTGTACCTGCAGAACTTACCCTTGTAGCGAAAATACCATTTGGCGGACCACCGGCACTTGATTCCCAAGCCATGAAACAACCATTACTTCCGTCTTCAACGAGGCACGGTTCATTCTGTCGAAGTGCTGTTGTAATCTTTGCTGCCCCTGCGTTTCCCCATGATACACCGTTAGAACCCATGTAATTCATGTAGATATCAGGGCGTGATGTTTGAGCGATTGCAGTTCTGTTATCTTCCCATGCAACATAAGCCATCCCATCTCCGCTGGCACAAATTGTTGCTTTTACCTGATCACCATTCGAGGCACATACAGCAGCGCCGCCGTTAGCATATAGCTTTGTACCGTTTGCTGAAATATGTTGCCCATAGAGATCAATGCCATTGACTGTCGTTCTTGAATCTTCCCAAACAACATACGCTCCACCGGCACGATCAGAGCAAATAATAGGATTTGTAGCTTTATTTACACCATTGCTTAACAAAATTCCATTCTCTTGCCAAACTCGATTTCCATTTTTATCAATTCTTTGCACATAAATGTCATATCGCTGTGCTGAACGATAATCCTGCCACACGATAATTGCTCCATTATCTTCGTCAGTACATATCTTAGGTTGTTGTTGATTTCCCGTAGCTCGACAAACAGCAAGGTTCGTTGTAGAATCTGAAACCCATTGGGAATAAACAAGTTGTGGAAATAAAAGCGCTATTGCAAGAAGTAATGTAAAAAATGCGCTATTTTTTGTAGTTAGCATAGGACAACACAAAGTAAAAAAAGACAGGTTACATTTAAATAACATTTATCATGCCATAAAGTTACATAGCCATTATCAAATGACCAAACAAATGCAACATTGTTTCAGGCAGAGGTGTTTTCATCGTCCATTTTCTTGCCGGAGTGGCGAAATTGGCAGACGCGCCAGACTTAGGATCTGGTATGGTGACATGTGCAGGTTCAAGTCCTGTCTCCGGCACTAACTAAAATAATAGTAATTAATTACAGGGAGTAATGGTGGAAACGACAATCCATAATAAATCACAGGTTCTCCGAGAGCTTGAGGTCTTCGTTGATGAAGCGGAGTTGAATTCAGTACTTGATAAAGCTCTTCGGGATATCCGTCCACGTTTGACGCTCCCCGGCTTCCGTCCAGGAAAAGCGCCTCTTAATGTTGTAAAGAGATTGCATGGTGAAGCAATCGAAGGTGATACATTAGAAAAGTTAGCCCAAGAAAAATTTCAGCTTATCGTCGAAGAACAGAAACTTGAACCCATCGGCAGACCTGTGATGACCGATTTACACCGACATGCAGGCGAAGGTGCACATTTCCGTATCTCATACGAAGTGAAACCGGTTATTACAGTCCAGGATTTTGATGGAGTTGAAGTTGAAAAGCCTATCTTCGAAATAACAGATAAAGAAGTTGAGGAGAGAGTACACTATCTTCGTTTCGGTCATGCTGTTCGTGAAGATGCGACGAACATCGAAGATAAAGAAACGATCGTTAATTTAACCTTCCAAGAACTTGACCCCAACGAGAACGGCGAACAAGAACCGCCGCACTCAACAGAAGTATATCTCTATGACCCACAGGTAGTAGATAAACTTCGCGACGCGCTGCTTGACAAATCTAATGGCGACTCGTTCGAGATGTTACTTCCAAAGCAGACTCCTGATGGTGTATCGAAAGAGGTTAACGTAAAGATCACGATCGACAAAGTAACCAAGCTTACTCTTCCTGAATTGACTGAAGAGTTTTCAAAGAAGATAAGCCGCGATAAGGCAGCGACAGAGCTTGAGGTCAGAGCACTTGTCCGTGAAGAACTCATTGAGACAGCAAAGCGCAACAGCGATCAGATACTTGAGTCGAACATGGTCGAGGCACTTTTAAAGCGTCATGAATTTGAAGTTCCTCGTACGGTAACGTATGCTATTATTGACCAAAGCATACAAGAAGCTCGCGAACAGAATCGTCAAAAAGGGTACCCTGAAGATTTTGGTATAGATGTTGACGAGTATCGTAAGGGAGCTTGGAATCAGGCAGAGGTCAGAGCAAAGTGGCTACTGCTTCGTGATAAGATCGTTGAAACAGAGGGCATTGATGCGAATGATGAAGATATAGATGCCGCCGCCGCAAAGGATGCAGAGCAATATGGCATCAAAAAAGAAAATCTTCTCGAATACTACAAAAAGGCCGAGGAAGTAAAAGAACGCATCAAAAGCGAAAAACTTGTTGAGCTTTTAAAGAAGAAGTTCGTTGTAAAAGAGACAATTCCTGCCTCACAAACTGCGTAACAGTTATTGGGGATCGGAGTACACACTTTACGTGTAAACAATTTTGACGACGTATGTCTAAGATCACAAACCCATATTTACCCTTCACAAGTCAGCATAGCACGAGTCATTTCAGTGACACTGCTAAGTCAGCCCTCGTCCCGATGGTCGTCGAGCAGACTCCTCGCGGTGAACGTGCCTTTGATATTTATTCACGTCTCTTAAAAGAGCGTATCATTTTTATTGGTACGCCGATCGATGATACGGTCAGCGGACTTATTATCGCACAGTTGCTTTTCCTTGAATCCGAAGATCCTGATAAAGATATTAATATCTACATCAACTCACCTGGCGGCTCCGTATCAGCTGGTCTTGCGATCTACGATACGATGCAATACATCAAGCCGGACTGCGCTACGATCTGTATGGGCATGGCTGCTTCGATGGCATCACTCCTGCTCGCCGGAGGTGCAGCAAATAAACGTTCAGCATTGCCCCATTCCCGCATCATGATCCATCAACCGCTTGGTGGTACACAAGGTCAGGCAACCGATATTGAAATATATACCAAAGAGATGCTTCGCCTGCGTACCGAACTCTATTCAATTTATGCACTCCACACCGGCAAACCAATTGAAGAGATAGCCAAAGACTCAGAGCGAGATAACTACATGACACCGACGGAAGCCAAAGAGTATAAACTCATTGACCACATTATGTCAAAGAGTGATATTAAGAAGTAAGTTAAGCAAATAAAGGCGGAGTTACTCTCCGCCTTTTGCATTAGAACTTATAGGTTAATGAGAATCCGTTTAGAGTTGGTCGAATAGTCAGGGCATCTGCTTTATCTTCTTTGCCTGAACGCTTTTTATTCTGATGCACTACGAAGTACCCTGTGGAAGTACCAATAGCTGCTCCTAAGAACACATCACTTAGCCAATGTTTGTTGTCATACATCCTCGAGAATCCAGTGAGAGATGCAAGTGTGTAAAGTCCAATTGAGGCATAGGTATTGTCTATCTCGGCAGCCAGCACACTTGAAAGAGCAAATGCAATGGTTGTATGTCCGGATGGTAAGGATATAAACTCGTCATCAATTTTGAATGGGTCAAAGGAGAAGGCTCCTTCATTCTTAAATGGACGTGATCTGCCCAAGATCACCTTCAGCGAAGTTGTTACAAAACCTGAATACACCAATGTTTGTAGTAGTTCTTTGCCGACCCTGTGGATCGTTTCTGAACCTGTGGCAAGCCCGGTGAGATATACGGCAGCAGAGCCTCCGGCGGCATACTTTGCATCTCCATATCCACGGAAAAAACTCATTACACCATTAAGATTTCCTTTTGCTGCTAATTCCTGTGAACCTGATTGGGCGGTTTCATCGAATGCCATTAGTGAGAGGGTAAGAGCACCGGTACTTCCAAAATTGCGCCAATCGTCTGTATCAAATCGGGAGGGGAAATTCAAATAGTCTATTCCAAGAACCGCAGATTCACTGAGGTCGTCAGCTATGATCTGAAAAAGAGATCGTTCTTGAGCGACGGAAACGGTAGATATCAGCAATAACCAACAGAAAGAATATTGTAGGAAAATCTGCACTATGTTGTTGTTACCTTCTTTTTGTAATATTTGTACTGCTCACTTTGAGAGCGAATTGGGACTGCATTTTTTTGTCTGCGATACCTATTCACTTTTCCCTTCGAAAGAGTCCGAGCTTTTTGATTATCGGCAAGTTGAATTCCAATACATTTACGAACCTCTTCTTTGAGTGCTTCGTCATATATTGGGAAAGTAACCTCGATACGGTGACTCAAGTTTCGCACCATCCAGTCAGCGCTTCCCATATAGATCTTTTCATTACCTCCGTTAGCAAAGATAAAGACTCTTGCATGTTCGAGATAGCGGTCAATAATGCTATGAACCTTAATGTTCTTAGAATACGGTTCAATTCCCGCTTGCAGCGAGCATATTCCGCGTACGATGAGTTGTATCTTGACTCCTGCACGTGCTGCTTGATAAAGCTTTTGAACCATCATCGGATCTTCAAGACTGTTTATCTTAACGATCATGTATGCTTCTTTTCCTGCCTTCGCATTTGCTATCTCTGTGTCTATCATCTTCACGAACTTTCTACGAAGTGTGAACGGAGCAACAAGCAATTTCTTAAATCCTAACGACCGCTCTTTCCTACCGAGTATTTTAAAGACCTCATTGACTTCTTTCGTGATGGCGTCATTGGTAGTAAAAAGACCAAAGTCAGTATATATTTCTGATGTTTTTTCATTGAAGTTGCCCGTTGCCATGTATGTATAACGTTTCTTGACGTTATTTTCGAGGCGGGTAACAATGCAAAGTTTACAATGTACTTTTAATCCCGGAAAACTATAAAGGACGTTGATGCCGGCACGCTCGAGTTCTCCGGCCCAATACAGATTTGATTCTTCATCGAAGCGAGCCTTCACTTCAATGAACGCAGTTACATCTTTTCCGTTCTTTGCTGCAAGTTTTAATGCCTCGACAACACGTGACTGGTTTGCGACACGATAAAGAGTGATCTTTATTGCAATTACTTTTGCATCTGTTGCAGCTTCCTGCAAAAAGCGCAGGACATAGTCATAAGAAATATATGGGTAGTGTAGCAGTACATCTTTCTGACGAATGACGGTGTGGAGTCGTTTCGCATCATCAAGTTCTTTGATATGAAGCGGTGGCTGTGGTTTGTTCTCGGCTGTGGGTCCGATCAGGTTCGGAAAGGTAAAAAAGTCACTGAAGTTATGGTATCTGCCGCCAGACATTAAGTCATCAGTTTGCAAACGCAAGAACTTTGCGAGCATTGTTCGGCAGACTTCCGGCATTTCAGGGTCGTAGAGGAATCGGCACGGGATGCCTCGCTTGCGATTGCGAAGTCCTTGCTCCATCTTCGATAGCAGGTCACCCTGGAATTCATCCTCAATGTAAAGCTCTGCATCACGCACAAGCTTTATCGCATAAGCGTTACCAACTTCATACCGAGGGAATAACTCACGCAAAGAATAGCGAATAATATCATCAAGGAACATGATGAAGTTCTTTTTCCCCTCTTTGGGAAGCACGACAAAACGTGAAAGCTCCTTTGATGGGACTTCAATAATTGCATATTGAAGCTCAGCCGAGATAGTTGTTTCTCCTTTTATGATCTCACTTTTTTCACGCAGCTCAACAACTTGATAAATAGATCTGCTCTGAAGGAAAGGGACTTGGTTCTGCTTTGAAATGAAGTACGGGCGAATCAGAGCAAGTACGTTGTCTCTGAAATACGTGTGGACAAAATCCGCTTGTTTAGGATTCAGCTCTTTTTCATTGACAACACATACGTTGCACTCGGCAAGTTCTTTTTTTATGTCGTTAGTAAATGTTGCGCCAAAGATCTGTTGCTGATGCGAGACAATAGCATATATTTTTTTGAGAAGTTTTTCGGGATCAAGAGCAAGTTTTTTGGAGGATGTTTTTTTTAAGGTTAATAGACCACGAAGCGAAGCAACGCGAACACGGAAGAACTCATCAAGATTTGACGAGAAGATCGCCAAGAACTTTATCCGCTCCATAAGCGGATTGCGTTTATCCCGTGCTTCTTGCAAAACACGAGCATTGAATTGCAGCCAACTTATCTCCCGATTCGTTGTCGGGTATCGTTTTTTCACCTTTGGTAGTTGTGGATTCGTATTTGTCATAGCCACCTAAAATATGAAGCGGCTGTTATGTTATGATTACTATTGTGTTACTATACAGAAAAATGATGTTTTAGGTTTGTCAAATAAAAAACCCACCTCATTGCTGAAGCGGGTTCCTCATTTTTGGGAGGTATTCACTCTAACCAACTATTTTGAAAGTCACTTTCGTGACAGCCATGTTTGGGAGGTCCAAACTTGTTTGCCGCACCCACAGAGCCGAAGCCGGTGTGCTTATAATTTGTAAGGCATACGCTTTCGGAGACTAAAATAGTCCGAAGTCGTTGAAATATATACAAATAATGAAGAATAAAGCTATTACGGCTGTAACGGCTCTGTGAGCGGGCAACTGTAATAACTTACCATATCGTCTTTTGTTACACCCTGGTTTCCGCTTGCGAAATATGCTTGTCCTGTAACTACACCCCTCGGTTTGTGTTTATACTATAGATGCAGATCACAAGTGCGCTACCAGTGGCCTCGAAGCGACAAAAGAAGGGGCGGAATGCTGACATGTCTCGGTCACGAGATAGGGTAGCCCCTGTGCAAGGAACAAGTGTCCTGGCGTATGCACAACGTTCAGACATTGATCTTTTGACTGCATTCAAAGCCGGAGAAGAACGAGCATTTGCAGAACTCTATAATCGCTATAAGTCAGAGATATATACATTCTGTCTTCGTATGCTTGGCGGCAATACAGGAGAAGCAGGTGATGCATTCCAAGAGTCGTTCATAAAAGTATATGAGAAAGCGGCGACATTCACCTACGGCGAGAATGTACGTGGGTGGGTTTACATGATAGCCCGCAATGTTGCGCTCAATTACTACCGCACGAAGCGCCCCGAAGAGACGATAGAATTTCATCAAGAGCTTACGAGTACAGAGCGGCAGCTTTCACCGGAGTTTTACGGTGAACAGCGTTCGCTTCGTGATACGCTTGAAGAAGCAATAGCGCGCTTACCACATGAGTTTCGAGAACCGTTCATCTTGCGAGAGTTCGATGGTCATGGCTATCCTGAAATAGCAGAGATCACCGGGGCATCGCTTTCGCTTGTAAAGATACGCATTCATCGTGCCAAGCAGCGACTTCGCAAAATGCTTGCACCTATTATGGCGGAAGAAATGAATGGTACGCTGAACATCAACTACCCCGACGTAGAGGAGGAAGAAGAGTTATGAAATATGAAGGAAAGATATTAGAATACTTGGATGGCTCGCTAAGTGATAGCGAGAGCGCCGAGTTATTGCATGGGCTTTCAGTAAGCCCTGAGAAGCGCGTCATCCTTGAGCAGCACTTGCAGCTAAAGGACATGGTGACTTCTGCACAGAAGCCATTCGCTGTTCCGGCAGAGCTTGAACAAGCGATGGGTCGCCGCTTCCGCGGCATAGCACTCTATAATAGCGAACTCGCTCTGGGTACTGCAAGTACAGTTGGCGGAAGTGGTACTTCTGTCATTGGCTCGTTCTTCTCGAAGAAGTCAGTACGTTTAGCTGCAGCTGCGTTGCTCTTGCTTGTATTCAGTTCGTATCTTGCAATCTCTACAAGTGAAGTTACTTCTACAACTGCTACTGCGAACGAAGATGCGAATTCAGCTACTGTTGCAAACAATCCAACAATAAACTCTTCCGCACCACCAACAACGTCAAACACAACAAGAGCGACTCTCTCATCTGAGAAGCCATCCGTTTCTTCTTCAGAGAGAATCACTCGTCAAGATATTAAAGTTAACTCTACTCCAAAAAACAGTGTAGCAAATGGGCAAAGAAATGTCGCAGTTACTCTTGATGGTGAAGGAAGCACTATTGTAACCAGTTCAGAAACATCGGAGAATATCGGAGGCACAAGAGACACATACCCAACGGAGATGGCACTTATCTCAAGTATCAGCACACCGCGCACAGAGCCATCATCACAATTGGCGATGAACTCTGTTGGTGAACCACGTTTCTTGAATCCATTTACTAAAAAGCAAGATAAGTCAGGTACGCCGATATTACTTCGGTTTGAAGTACTGCTTGGTCAAGGATACTTCAGAGTTTCCGATGGCGGACCTGTTGAGCAGACACGCATCGAGCCTAA
>JAYUZC010000254.1:0-5274 GCA_043752045.1 Bacteroidota bacterium
GCCGTGTGCATATACTATTGATACGCGCGCATCATGTTTGATAAGCGGACCCGAAGGGTGCGGCATCGTTACGATCTCGAATTTTCTGCGATACGGCGATGTGCCTGATCTCTCGCTGCATCCGAACCCCGCATCAGGGCACATTACACTTACATCGAGTAAGCCGCTCGGTGATATTCATATCGAACTCTCCGATCAAAAGGGTGCGGTATCTTTAATGGAAAACAGAACAATGAAAACACTAACAGAGCAAATAGACATTAGCACACTCCCAAGCGGACGATACTTTCTCCAGATAGAAGGCAATGGCTTTGCGACTACTTTGCTGTTGGTGGTCGAGAAGTAAAATTATTCTTCGGAATGACACTATATATATCAAGTGTTATCTCCGTATGAAACATCTATATACATTCCTCCTACTCTCTATTGCTATGCTTGCATCTGCGCAGGAGCGTATCAAACCTGAATGGACTATTATAAAACCTGAAGGCGCGACGGGAAATGCGGAGAGCTGGTCGGTGTCGGTTGATACGGATGGGAATTTGTTTTGGTCGTATAACCAGACCGGTGATGGGTATGATACGTTCTTAGAAAAACGCAGCCGCACGAATCCATTCATCTCGCAAAGTATCTATAACTACTCTGCGCCGTTTGCACAGCAAGCATATATTACTAAACAAGAAGCACCGCTACTATTTCTCGGCGGAAGAACATGCCGCTCGAATCATCTTAATCTTGCCGATTGCGACGGATTCATTACTGTCATTGATATACCAACAGGTGATACACTCTGGCAGCGTATCATTGACAGAGGTTATGGTTACGAAGAAGTTGATGGTGTCGGGAGTGATGATTCTTCGGTATTTGTAAGCGGCTGGTCTGTCGGTGATACGTCAAAGAATATAGATATTGATGCATTCATACGTCGCTATGACAAGCAAGGGAATGTTATCTGGTCAACATATTTCGGCACTGACTCTACTGACCATGCCGATGGGCAGCTTGCGATCGATGATAATTATGTATATATATCAGGACTTTATAAAGGTCTGCCACACCCATTTTTCATCGGTTTATCGGGCTTTGACGGCGCGGCAATGGTTGCGAAGTTTGCAAAAAAAGATGGTAAACTTTTAAAGTATATCGGTCTTACTTCAAGCGACACTGCATATACGGATTTCGAGAATGCGCTCGGCATGGTCAAGAGTGGTAACTTTCTCTACATCACGGGTGTAACGACCATCGGCAAAGATAACAATCAGATATTCGTTGCGAAGGTCGATGTAAACCTCGGTTTGTTTTGGCAACGGACATGGGGCGGAACCGCGACGGAATCTGCGCGAGCGATCACAGTTGATGATTCAGGTAACATCTGGATCGGCGGACTCTCGAACTCATCGGGAGCAGGAAGTTACGACGCAGTCGTGTTGAAATACTCGAGCGGCGGCGCATTGCTTTACTCCGGTTTATGGGGAGGTGCTGCAAAAGAAGAGATACTCGATATTACATTTGACGGCGGAAAACTTTTTGCAGCCGGTACCATCACGACAAAAGAAACTGTGCCCGTCGAGACAAAAGGTTTTCTGATGATGCTTGACCCAAAAACATCGCTGGGAGTAAAGCATAGTAATAGTATAGAACCGACGTATCTTTATCCGAACCCCATGCGAAGCTCGGCATTTTTAGAGATACCGCAAGTAACAGGCGGGGTGCTCACTATCACCGATGCACTCGGAAGGGAAGTCCGCAGAATGACAGACATCAATACCTCACCGCTGACGATCGAACGCGGCAACCTCACAAGCGGCATCTACTATTATACTCTTGTGGATGGTATATATATAGTAGGAAGAGGAAAGTTTGTCATAGAGTAGCGCAGGTCGGAAACCTGGGGTACATGTAACAAACCTCAAAAACCGAAGTTATTAATATGTTACATGCCCTATCTTTTGCCCAAAATTGCGTATATTTGTAACGATTTTACGCATCTCTACCTGTTTTACTAGTTTTTACATATTATTGTAAGTCATCATGAAAAAGCTCACTTTTCTTTTCGCATTGGCAGCGTTACTTCTGTCATCTTCACTTTCATTTGCTCAGCGTACAGCAGGGTTTCGTGAAATCGATCTTGACGACAATGCAGGCGGTATCACTTACCTGACTGCGCTTCAAGGTTCACTCGGTATCAATGGAAGCGATTTGCTCCCTGACCCATGCGCCTTGCTTGATCTTACAAGCACGACAAAGGGCTTTCTTCCTCCGCGTATGACGGGCGCACAAGTACTTTTGCTTTGTGCAGGTGCTCCGCAGCCGGGTATGACTATCTATAACACGTCAACAAACTCACTTCAAGTATTTAACGGAGTTTTTTGGGGTGATGTCTCCAATGGCTGGACGGTTGAAGGTAACAGCACGCTCAACATTGATGGCGTGAATAATCTTTTAGGTTCAACAGTAACCTCACCGGTTCTTCCATTCAACTTGATCGTAGGTGGAACACGCATCGTACGTTACGAGCCGAATAACCGCATCATTGGTGGTGATCCGGGTAATACGGTCTTTGGTGATCATTCTACCATCGCAGGTGGAGGACAGCCGGGAGTTATAAACTCTATCGCAGATGCATCGAGCGGAAATAGCTTTATCGGCGGTGGTATTGATAACGTCATCGCAAACGGAAACGCAGCATTTATCGGTGGCGGCGGATTCAATCGGACAAATAATATCGGCGCAAGTGTCGTAGGCGGAAGCGGCAACACGGCATCAGGTGATGGTTCGTTTGTCGGTGGTGGTAATAACGGAGCTAATACTCCCGGCTCGAATAACACGGCATCGGGAGGACAATCGGTTGTTGTTGGTGGTAATAATAACTCAGCTACGAACGGCTACGCATTTGTTGGCGGTGGTGCTAATAATACTGCTTCAGGCGGCTTTTCGTATATCGGCAGCGGTCAGCTTCATACGGCATCCGGCGGCGGATCATTTATCGGTGGTGGATATCAGAACACGGCGACAAACTTCGATGCAACAATTGCAGGCGGACATACAAATACAGCCAGCGGATATCGCTCATTTATCGGTGGCGGACAGTCAAACACTGCAAGCGGCAGCTATTCAACCGTCGGTGGTGGATTTTCAAACGTTACTACAGCAGGTGCTCACTTTTCCACTATCGGTGGTGGTAATGATAATGAGATATTTGCCATCGGTAACGGCAGTTTTATAGGTGGCGGAGCTGCCAATAAAGCAAATGCAATTAATAACGTTATAGCTGGCGGCTACAACAACACTAATAATGGTCAAGATGCTTTCATCGGTGCCGGACATACAAATCTCATTAATACAGGTGGATCTCAATCAGTCATTGCAGGTGGATTGCAAAATACTCTAAGCGGTGAACGTGCAGTGATCAGCGGCGGTCTTTTCAACGTCGTCACCGATGACTACGGTACAGTCAGCGGCGGACAGAATAACCGAGCCGGTGATAATGCAGGAACGACAGCAGATAGACGGTTCGCAACTGTTGGTGGTGGTATCGATAACGCCTCAGCAGGAATCGCATCTACTATAGGTGGTGGGTCAAGTAATATTGCAAGCGGCCACAGTTCAACAGTTGCAGGCGGTAACGATCTTCTTGCAAGTGGTGATTATTCGGCAATCGGCGGCGGTCTCTGGAATCAAGCTACAAACGAGCTTACAGTAGTCGCCGGTGGTTTATCAAATACAGCAAGTGGTTTCCGCTCCACAGTCGGCGGCGGAGAAGCGAACACGGCAAGTGGTACATACTCCACTGTCGGCGGCGGCATATCGAATAACGCATCCGTTAACCGTTCTACGATAGGTGGCGGCGATAACAACATCGCAAGCAATGCGGATGCAACAGTTGCCGGTGGCGGGTATAACAGAGCTACAGCAGTTGATGCAACGGTCGGAGGAGGTTCATATAATACTGTTGGCGGTAACTGGTCAGTTGTCCCCGGCGGAAACGGAATGACAGTCAATGGGCAGTCATCTTTCGGCTTTCTCGGTAGTGGCGTTGTTGGCCATAACCAGATGACGATCAGCACTGCAAACACAGCAGCATTCGGTAATGTTAATTTGTGGCTTGCCAATAACGATGGCACAGCACGCGAGCTTCGCTTCTACGAAGCGCAGCTTGGCACCGGTGCATTCCCCGTAGCAGCGACAAACTACACTGCATTCAGAGCAGGTACACAAGTAGCAAACTTAACATATACGCTTCCGTTAGCATTTCCGACGATCAACGGACAAGTACTCTCAAGTACAACGGCGGGTGCGATGAGTTGGGCATCCATATCATCATCTGCTTGGGCGCTTATAGGGAATGCTGGCACTCTCGCAGGCACAAACTTCGTTGGCACAACGGATATTGTTGCGTTACATCTCTATGTCAATAGCGGCACGAATAATAGTCTTATTCTCAATACGAACGGTAGTATCCAACGCGATAATGCAGGTAATGCGCGCGGTACAAATGCAGTTGATATGCAGTTCACGCGTGCAGTGGTAACGCAGGTCGCAAGCGGCAACCACTCTGTCCTTGTTGGTGGATTGAATAACACTGCGGCGGGCGTTCAGTCATTTGTTGGTGGCGGACAAAATAACCAGGTGACAACGAACAATGCTACTATTGGCGGTGGCGTGAATAACCTTGCATCGGGTATGGGTTCATTTATCGGCGGCGGCGGGTTTGACGGCGTTACCGTAAGTGGAAACGTAGCATCAGGCGGAGGTTCTGCTATTGGCGGTGGTATCACCAATCAAGCAACGGGCATTCAGTCATTCGTCGGCGGCGGACAGAATAACCAAGCAACGATCAATAATTCAACTGTCGGCGGCGGCGTAAATAACCTTGCATCCGGCTTTGGCTCATTTATCGGTGGCGGTGGATTTAATGGTGCTCTTGTTGCAGGTAATGGAGCAAGTGGTAACGCATCAACGATCGGTGGCGGATACAATAACCGCGTTACCGATGATTACGGATTTGTCGGCGGCGGACAAAATAACCAAGCCGGTGATAACGCACTACCCATAACCAACAGAGCACATGCAACTGTCGGCGGCGGTGCGAATAATACGGCAAGCGGCATACTCTCAACAATCGGCGGCGGTTCATCGAACACAGCATCCGGCAGAGCATCGGTTGTCGCCGGCGGCGGGCAAACTGATATTCCTTCAACCAGTGGTAACACAGCAAGCGGAACATCGTCATTTGTTGGCGCAGGGTATGCCGCTTCTGCAAGTGGTGTCTAT
>JAYUZC010000255.1:0-5270 GCA_043752045.1 Bacteroidota bacterium
GCGATGAACTCTTGACAACTACTCATGTCTATGGTGCAATGAGGCAAACACTACAGTACGCATCGGATATCATGGGGACGAAGGTTGTCGAAGCAAAAGTCCCCTTCCCTATTTCCTCAGAAGACGAAGTTGTAGAAGCAGTAAAAAAAGCGATCACTCCAAAAACAAAGTTTGCAATAATAGACCATGTTACTTCGCCCACAGGACTTGTCTATCCGATTGAGAAGATTATCCCGATACTCAAAGAGCGTGGGATTCAGGTTATGATCGACGGCGCACACGCGCCTGGTATGCTTGACCTAAAGATAGAAAACTACGGAGCGGATTACTACACAGGCAATTGCCACAAGTGGATGTTCGCACCAAAAGGCACTGCTTTCTTATGGGTTGCTCCCGAGCATCAGACAAAGATACACGCTCCGAACACATCGCACAACTACAAAGCAGGTTTTCACCCAGAGTTCGATTGGATAGGCACACGCGATGTTACTCCGTATCTCTCGCTTATTGCCGCAATTAGTTTTATGGATGATTTCGGAAGAGAAAAAATCCGCACACATAACAACGCACTTGTAAAACAAGCCCGTGCATATATTAATAGCGCACTTGGAGTCTCTCCACTTGCACCGGAATCCATGCTCGGCTCGCTTGCCACTATTGCAACGCCTGGTTCGCTTAAGGATACTGATCCGAAAGCAATCTCGCTTCACGATACACTTCGCGATACATATCAGTGTGAACTACCTGCCATATTTTTCGGCGATAAAGTATATATCCGTATCTCTGCACAGATATATAACGAAATACCGGAGTATGAGCATCTCACATCATCGCTCAAAACAATTTTTCCATAGGATGAAAAGAGTTATTTTCTTGCTTTGCTTCATCGTATCGTCCATAAGTGTATCGCCTGCACAAGGAACCGACACTGAGGAGCTGCCATCAACATTGACACATTACCCAATCGTCGAAGGTCTGCGTATCCCGTGGGGTATTGTTTGGGGAGCTGATAACTGGCTATGGATAACGGAGCGTTTCGGAAGAGTAAGCCGCATTAACCCGGAAACAGGTGAACAGAAGATACTGCTTGAGTTAAAGAATGTTGCTTATACGTTACCAAAGACTCCGGAATTCAAGAAGCGAATACATAACAGCGGTCTGCTTGATATTGCGCTTGACCCAAAGTTTTTAACAAATAGATTTGTCTATATTTTTTATGCGAAGCACATCAAAGACTCTGATTATGTGATGGCGCTTTCTCGATTTACCTATTCACCTGATACGCTTACCGGTGAAATAGTCATCTATGATAAAATACCGGGATTCTCCGAACATGATGCAGGCCGAATGCTCTTTGACCCGAAAGGAAAGCTGCTTCTGACAACCGGTGATTTCTATAAATTTGAAACACCGCAGGATGACAAGTCGCCCAACGGGAAAATTCTTCGTATCAATACTGACGGGTCTATCCCAAATGACAACCCAAACCCAAAGAGTTACGTATGGGCAAAAGGATTTCGCGATCCACAAGGTCTTGCGTGGGGACAGAACGGAAAACTCTATAGCTCCGATCACGGACCCTATATCGGCGATGAGATAAACATCATCGAAAAAGGCGGCAACTATGGCTGGCCTGATATATATGCAAAAGTGGATCATAAAACAGAAGCAGATTTTCATACCAAACACAAAACAACCGAGCCAATATGGTATTGGACTCCAACCATCGCTCCGGGAGGCATTGCGTATTTTAATAATCCCGAGTACCAATCATTTCATAATTCTATCCTTGTTGCATTCTTAAAAGGCGCGCGTATCATTCAGCTTGAGCTTGATAGAACAGGCACAAGAGTCATTCAACAAAGCGAACATCTCAAGAATGAATACGGGAGATTACGCTCGCTCTGTGTTGCTCCTGACGGAAGGATATTTGTCACTACAAGCAATGCCGATAGAAAACTTGATGGTGTTGATGTTGATGATAAGATCATCGTTATTATCCCACCAAAAGATTGAGACATGAAAATTGGTATTATCGGTGCTATGGCTGAAGAGATGCATCTTGTTATCGGTGCGATGGCTGATAAGCAAGAGACGCATATCGCACATCGTACATTTATTGAAGGTCGTCTTGAAGGCAAAGATGTAGTTGTTGTTATGAGTCGTTGGGGGAAAGTCGCCGCAGCGCAAACAGTTACAACGCTCATCGAGCAGTACGGTGCAACACACGTTATGTTCACAGGTGTTGCCGGTGGTGTTGATCCGTCACTCAATGTTGGTGATGTTGTTATCGGCACCGAACTTGTTCAACATGATATAGATGTAAGTCCTGTGCCACCCTTCAGACGTTTTGAAGTACCACTACTCGGCATAAGTCATTTCAAATCAGATGCTCGAATGGTCGAGCTTGCCGAAGCTGCGGGAAAAGACTATATCACGACTGACCTACAGCAAGAAATCCCTGCTGATCTTCTCGAAGAGTTTTTGATGACAAACCCAAAGGTCGTTCGCGGACTTATTGCAAGCGGCGACCAGTTCATTGCTTCCGATGCAAAACTCGCCGAACTTCGTCATGACCTGCCGGGTATACTCTGCATCGAGATGGAAGGTGCGGCTGTCGCACAAGTATGTTATGAGCATGACATACCGTTCGTGATAATTCGCTCACTTTCTGATAAGGCAGACAGCTCGGCACCAATAGATTTCCCCGGATATCTTGAGCACGTTGCGAGTTTTATCACAAAGGGAATAACACTCCGAATGCTTGCCGGTATGTAAGTAGCTTTTCGGAACGGTTATTTGGCGAACGTGTTGCCATTCTACTATTATTTCATATTATTATGTACGGTAACGTTAAACAAGAACTTCAAGCCGAGCTTCGCGGTATCGAAGAATCCGGTCTTTATAAACATGAGCGTATCATCACATCACCACAAGGCGTTGAGATTCAGGTCGAGGGGCGCGAGGGCACATTTCTAAACTTCTGCGCGAATAATTATCTCGGACTTTCATCGCATCCGCGCGTCATCAAAGCGGCACATGAAGCGCTTGAGAAACACGGCTACGGCATGTCAAGCGTACGATTTATTTGCGGCACGGAAGACTTACATAAACAGCTTGAAGAAGCTATTTCAAAGTTTCTTGGTACAGAAGATACCATCCTCTATGTAGCATGTTTCGATGCCAATGGTGGTGTCTTCGAGCCGCTCTTCGGTGAAGAGGATGCTATCATCAGTGATGAATTAAATCATGCTTCTATCATTGACGGTGTCCGACTTTCAAAAGCAGCACGATTCCGTTACAAAAACTCTGACATGGCAGACCTTGAGCATTGCCTCCAAGAATCACAGAGTTCACGTCGACGTGTGATCGTAACAGACGGTGTGTTCTCGATGGACGGATTCATCGCAAAACTTGATGAAGTGTGTGACTTGGCTGAAAAGTACAATGCGCTTGTCATGGTTGATGACTCACATGCAACGGGATTTGTTGGTAAGACCGGTCGTGGCTCAATAGAGTATGCGAATGTGATGGGACGAGTGGATATTATTACGTCCACACTTGGTAAAGCACTTGGTGGAGCAGCTGGTGGATTCACATCCGGACGCAAAGAGATGATAGACATGCTCCGTCAACGTTCTCGTCCGTATCTTTTCAGTAACTCCGTACCACCTGTGATAGTTGGTGCAACACTTGAGGTGCTAACAATGCTCGGCGAGACTACAGAGCTTCGCGATAAACTTGAGAGTAATACAAAGTATTTTCGCGAACAAATGACAGCCGCAGGTTTTGACATCAAACCCGGCATCCATCCTATTTGCCCAATTATGCTTTATGATGCACCGCTCGCACAACAATTTGCAAAAGACCTTCTTGATGAGGGTGTGTATGTTATCGGCTTCTTTTATCCTGTCGTTCCGAAGGGGCAGGCACGTATCCGCGTTCAAATATCAGCCGGACATGAGAAACATCATCTTGATACAGCGATAACTGCATTCACCACGGTCGGCAAAAAACTTGGCGTTATCCAGTGATCCCCGAACCGCACAAAGCATTTGTCGAGCACGCATCGGCTATTCTTCAACAAGATTCGAGAATAGCAGGCCTTGCCTTAGGTGGTTCATGGGTCAGTGACGAGATGGATGAGTTCTCTGATCTTGACTTTGTCATTATCGTTAATGATAATGATGAAGAAGAAGTTAAAAATAATCGTTTGATGATCGCATCGTCACTTGGTGATCTTGTAAACTGTTTTACCGGTGAACATGTCGGAGAACCCCGGCTTCTTATTTGCCTCTATAATAATCCTCCTCTTCATGTTGATCTGGTATTTAAGAGCGTGACCGATTTTAGTAACCGAGTTGAAGATCCGCACATACTGTGGGAACGTGAAGACGTACTATCAGCAAAGATCAACACAAGCTCTCCTATCTATCCATCCCGCTCATTGCAATGGATGGAAGACAGGTTTTGGACTTGGGTACACTATTGCGCTCTGAAACTCGGCAGAGGAGAACTCTTTGAGTTCATCGATGGCATAACATTTATGCGATCGGTCGTTATTGGTCCCCTGCTCCTGCGAAAATATAATCGTAGACCTGCCGGTGTTCGCAGAGCAGAGTTTACCATAACAAATGATGAACATGAACATCTCTCTCGAACCGTATGCACAAATACTTCTGATAGCTGCTATTCAGCTCTCTGTGAGATGATAATTCTCTATCGGCTGCTGCGCGAGCATCATGCTGATACGGACTTTATCTTTCGGAAGAGAGCAGAATTTGTAGCAGCAAAATTTCTTGATGATGTTGCCCGTAAGAAAAACTTAATTCCGTGAAGTGTTTTTCTCTCCCCCCCCTTGTCCTCATGCTTCTATTTGGATCATCTCCATGCGAAGCGCAGGATACGACCAGACCAACACCTCTTGGAATTACTGTTGCGTCTGCCGTACCTGCAACTGTTATGTTCGGTGCGCTCTATCAGAACTACAATGATTTTTGGCAGGCAGCTAATAAAGCACCGTTTCACCTCTCAAATGATCCGCCATATACGATGCACTCCGACAAGTTCGGTCATGCGTATTACACTTATGCTTGCACTGACCTTATCAAAATAGCATACCGTGAAGTTGGCGTTGATCCGAAAACCGCCGTATGGATAGGTGCAGGTGTTACGCTGCTTGCACAGACGATGGTTGAGATTGGAGACGGCTTCCGAACAGGTGCGCCGTACTTTGGATTCTCACCCGGCGATCAGATATGCAATATCCT
>JAYUZC010000256.1:0-5242 GCA_043752045.1 Bacteroidota bacterium
TATAGGCATCTATGAACTCTTTCAAAAAGGTTTTTCGCTTGGATTTAGGCGAGGATGCGCGTATTGCCTCAACAGAATCCTGAATTGTCTTTAGCGTGGCGTTACTCATCGCACGATAGACTTCCAAATAACTTGTAAACTCTTTTAGTCCCGTTATGACACTGTCCATACGTAAGGGAGTAAATGAATCTGGGTCGAGCGGACGAAGTGCGTTTATCTTCTCAAGTTCAGCATTGAATATCTTTGCACGAAGGTTCAGTCCGCGCATTGCTGTGTCTATGAGGTTCGATGCACGGTCACCGAGGGTCTGCTCCGGCGTTGGTTGTGCAAAAGCTGAAGAAGAGAGTACTAATATAATGAGAAACGAAAATAGTTTTGTTGCCATAGTTGAAGTTGTCATGGAGTAAATAACGTGATTTTGAGCGTTCTTGTTCGTGTGGGACTCTTTAGAATCTAACCGACATTTTTGCCGATGATACATACCCCAAACGACCATCCTGTTCTCTTTCTAATCGTAGATTACCTTGTAAACGTATCGCACTGTTATGATCCCGTGCAAGAAGCACCGCATCAATTGCTGAAAGCACACGATTAATAATTAGGCCAAAAAGGAAATAATCAGCACTCTCGTACTGTGCATTCATATTTGCCCGCATTTGGGCATGACGCTGGAACATAGCTGACTTATTTGGGTCTGAACTTTGTGCATCGCGCCAGCCATACGTAAACTGAATATACTTGGAAATAAGCTCATAATACTGCTGGCTCCCCTGCATCGGAAGCCGATGGGAAAGCGGCAGCAAACCTTGAGGTAAGAACTGTGCTAATGTATCTTCTCCTTTATTAATATCACTAAAAGTAAAATTGGGCGGGATCTCTTGCCGTTGAATACTTCGAAGCAACGTGTTTAAAGAGTCAGCATACTTTGACGGCAGCCAATTCGTATCAGCATACGTTTGGAATGCAATGGTCGAATCATCCCCTTTTGCAAGATAGGAAAAATGTCCGTACCAGAGCACTGCATCAATTGAGGTGAAGATGATACCACGCCATATCTGATCGCCTACATAGTACTCACCAAGTCCTGGAAGAATAAGTGATAACCCTGCAGCGAGTATTGGACTTTTTCGGGAAGTTGTTACTGACTCGGTTTCTTCGTTCTCAAGTCCCGGTACTGGAGACACACTTTCATGGCTACTGAAAGAATTTAGGAAGGAAGTATTATTTATGAATTGACTCTCGCTCGGAGATGTAACAGAAGTAGTGGGGCTAACAAATTGTGCATCGGCTTCCGAGCACGACGCTAAGAAGCCGATGTACGCAACGAAAACAGCAAGAACTCTTGCGAGTCCCGGCTTAGGGAGTGCCACTTGGTGTATTACCACTTAATTCCTAAACTAAAACGCAGCGTATTCGCAAGCGGATGATTTTCCTCGAACGTACTTAGATAGCTAAAGTCAAAAGTATATACATCATATCGTAAGCCCGCACCAAAAGTCATATAGTTTCTATCACCGACACGTTCACCCTCTGAGTAATACCCCGCGCGAAGCGCAAGGAGCTGATCATACCAGTACTCAAGACCGGCAGAAAACATAAGCGAACTCATAAGGTCGCCTTTCCATGCGGTGACAAGCGATTTCGGGAGGTTATCCGCAATTCCGGAAATAGAATCGCGATAGACAATAAGTTTACCGATATCCACATTGACAGCAAGATCATTATACTCATCGACAAGCGGTTTATACCCGAAACCAACACGAAGAAGAGTCGGAAGAGGATCTGCCTGTGCAACGTCAATGTACTTCATCTTCGGACCAAGGTTCGAAAGAACGAAACCTGCGGAGAATCGATTTGCAAGTTCTTCGATATAGGTTGTATCGGGACGCCACATAGCGCTAATATCAAAACTGACCGAACGACCAATACCCTTTTGCTGCTCTGCACCTACGTTCAAAGGCGAGAGCGATGATTGGATATAGCGGATACTTCCGCCAAAACCCCAATCTGGTGCAAGCTTCGTTGCATATCCAATTGCTATCGCGTACTCAAAAGAATGGAATTCGCCAAGCGGGTCGGGCGATTGCTCAGTCGTGTAAATAAATTTACCAAGATTGAGGAATGTGATACTTGCCGCTATCGTACCACCGAAATCTTCTTCACTGTTCCACTTAAAGGTAGCAAAGTCATAGAAGAGATCACTATTGAACTGCGGAAGCCACTGTGTATGCGTCAAGCCGACTTCTTTATCGGTTTGGAATGCAAGCCCCGAAGGGTTCCAGAACATAGCATTTGAGTTATCGGCAATAGACGTACCACCATCACCCATGCCGCTTGCGCGGGCATCAGGAGCGATAAGCAGAAAGGGCACTGCCGTTGTTATTTGTTGCGCCGAGGATACCTTCGGCAAAGCGCATAGAGCCATGAGTATGGCAAGCGCCACTATGAGTTTTCGTTGCATGAAATATATTCTCCTTATCATAAACTTATTGTCGTTGGACGATAAACACACCACCATACATTGTTTCGAGTGATGTTAACCGTTCACTTACTGAAATTCTATAAACATATGCAGCATCAGGTACAAATGAACCTGACATGTCGCGCAGGTCCCACATCAACGCAATATCATTTTGCGAAACATTCAGAGCAGAGAGCTCTTGTACCTTACGTCCATCAACGGTAAAAATATCTATAGTAATATCTACCGGACTATCCGGTGCAGATGGCTGCAAGAACGTAAAGGTTGCATTGCTACGTGCAGGGCTTGGCACTACTGCTACATCATAAAGTTTGTACGGATTCTCATCACTCGCGATAAAGTCCACGCTTGTAAAGGTCGGGTTATTGAGCGCATCAAATGCACGGACATTAAGTACACCTGCTCCTTTCGGGAGCTGTGTTTGCTTTTCCGATGTACCTGATGAATAATCATCTTGAGCAGCAGTGTAATTTTCCGCAAGATCAATGATATTCGACGTCGAATCATTTGCCCAGCCAACGAATGAATGACCGATGCTTGCTGTCGAAGTATTAATACCGCTGATATCTTTTACATCAACAATAACTTTTGAATGAATCGGCACAACGTCTCCCGAGCGGAAACGACGTGAACCAATATACACAGTAAGGTTCGGTCCGTCAGTATCCTCTCCCGCTGATGTATCTACGCCATACACTCTGATGTTCGTCCCAACACCAACAGCCGAGCGGAAATCATCACTCGAAGCATACATGTGTATCTTTGCTTTGTTGGTATCGAACTTGATGTCTTTTGGGACAATAAAGCTCGTCGAGAAACGTCCATTCTTTACCGTTGCACTACCGCGATAAAGAATCGGTCCCTCAACAAACCATGAATCTGTGATCGGTCCCGATTGGGTGAACGTCGAGACTTGTTCAACACGTGTGGGTGCATCAAAGAGCGTTACAGACGATGTTCCGTTAAAGCCCACATCGATTTCACTTCCGTCGCAAGTATTTGATATGTGTCCAGATACTCGCACTACCGAAAGTGAAGCCAGTTCTGTTGTAGCTGTCTCTTCACTATAGGGCTGTCCATTGATAGAGTCAATAAATACATATTGTCTTGGGATGAGCAAACGTTGTGCAGGGTCACCAAGGATAAAGAACTTGTTGGCATTAAAACCATCCGTGCCTGCGAGTCGTCCGGCGGCATACGCAAAGCCGACATAGTTTGACCCTTGAAGTTCATTACAGCCAATATCAAAAAGCTTCTGATAAAATGTATAGACAAGTTCTTCCCCTGGATAGACACTTCTGCTGGTAGCAAGCGAGCCAATACATCCGCCATCGGGCTTTGTAAGTGTCTGGACACCTCCCGATATTGGATTGTTGCAATTATCAAACTCCGAAAAATCACAGGTCGCTGTTGTCGTGAAGGGGAGTCGGTTGAAGTTCGAAAGTTTGTTTATCGTTGAGGGAACACTCAAAACAGATTCATTCGTCCATACATTCGGATTGCCATGCCCTGCATACGAGATAAGCACTGCACCGGAGTTAAATGCATCCACGATCTGCTTTTCAAATTCGGGTTTGCGACGTTGACCGCCTGATATCGTCGTATGTGCATAGACATGACTATAGAGCTTATCAATTAACAAACGGCGATCAACCCGCTCTATCTCTTCTTCTGAATCTATTAAATGATTTATTGGGTCAGAACGCTTTGTATCATTATAGTAACGATCATCTGTAATGAATACTGTACGAGAACGCCATGAACCTTCATCACTTGATGTTTCATACTTTTCTGTTTTACGGATGAAGTTCTCTGCATCCTCTTCGGTCTGCACTGTTATTCTACCGATCGCAATATCAAGCTTAAATCCGGTCGTAGGGGTTAACCTAACAAAATATACATCGTCGGGTACGGGGTCAGGATAGTCCTTACGCATAAGCGTGACAGAGCCCCAATTATTCGTTTCGTAGACCGGTACTCGCTGCTCGATCTGGACAACACGGTTCTGATAATCAGCATGACCATTGCCAAAGAGCGTTGCAAAGAGTGGAACAGTACCGCCGTTCTTTATAGTAGAGCGGAGTGTATATGCAAGAAAATCACGAATAGCTGTTACATCTTTGTTGCCGTAGCCGAACTCACGGTAAATATCTTCGACCGTTACCACTGCTGTAGTTAGAGGATTGGTCGCCTGACCGCCGCGCTCGCGGATACTAGCAAGCTTCTGCGCTTGTTCAACGAACGCTACAGGGGTAATAATAATATTTTGAGCGCCAACCTGTGAGATACCAGAGCGAAGTGTCATTGGCGAAAGCGTAGAAAGCTCGGGATATTTGATATTCCCGTCACTAAATGCGGTAAAGCGGCGAAGTACTTCGCCCTTCCCTATAACTTCTGCACTCATCGAAGCCCCACTTGCCGAAGCAATGCGTTTGATGTTTTTATGGTCTGAAATATCCCATACTTCACCTGTTGTAGCATTTGAAAAATTAAAACGGTACGATGATGTATCGGAGAAAAGCATGAACGGTACTTGCCCATCGTTCAGCTCTGCTTTGCGCAGATAAAATATATCTATAAAGTTCAACCAATACTTCGACGACTTATCATTGCTCGTTGCCATGAAGGAAAAACTCTGCGGCATCCCTAAGGTTGGTGCTAAAGCAAAGGCAGTACCCCATTCGCGGGTAAGATAGCGATGATCCTCCTGTGAACAACTCAACGATGAAGGAGCAATAATCCCAAGTGGTGAATTATTAA
>JAYUZC010000257.1:0-5224 GCA_043752045.1 Bacteroidota bacterium
CCCTCTTCCTTCCTATCGTCAGGACAGGTACTTTAAAAGAAGAGGGAGTAAGAAAGTTCGTCCCTACGGGAGGGTGCCCACGCTAAATTGGCGATAGCGATTCGTATTTGCGCTTTTGCATTTATTTTCAATCAAAAATAAGAAGTTATGGACTATCTTGCGGGCACCTATTGAAAATAGAGAAAAAATTGCGTATCTTTGTAGGTGTTATTATGGGCAGTAGTCGGATTTGTGGACAGTGACTAGTGGTCAATTCAATGTGTAAATTATGCCATCTATACTCAACCTGATAATTATATGCAAATTCAACAATCAGATTCTTCGGCTGTCAACTCGGGATGATGTAATGGGGAAGCAAATCTGTGGGTGTGTAATATTAGTTCGTTGATTTATAAAGGACTTAGCTACCCATGTTGGGCACTGTTCAAGCGTAAACTTCAAAGTTGAAAGCTCAAATAGGCGGAGGGGAAAAGGGGGGCAGGTCGGAGACCTGCGGTACGAACGTCCGCCCGTAATAATCTGTTAAACTCGCTTCTGTAAATTTGACTATTATTTACTCAGGTACGCATCACGCATAACACATTACAATTATTATGGCTACAGTAGGATTATTATTCGGTATGGAGGAGACATTTCCTCCGGCACTTCTTGAACGCATTAATCAGCTCGGCGAAAAAGAAGGCGTTACCGCAGAGTTTTGCTCGATCGATCTCTGGCGCTCCGATGAGCCAAAGCATTATGATGTCGTTCTCGACCGCATCTCGCAGGATGTCCCGTTCTACCGCGCCGTCTTGAAGAACATGATGCTCGCCGGTACCAAGGTTGTCAATAATCCACTCTGGATGAATGCCGATGAGAAGTTCTTCTCGTATTCTATCTGCGCGAAGGCAGGAGTGCATGTCCCCAAGACGATGCTCGTCCCCTCGAAGAACATGCCGCTTGATACGTCAGATAAATCTTTCCGCAATTTGAAATTCCCGCTTTCATGGGAAGCAATGTTCGAGCACATCGGATTTCCTGCATACTTCAAGCCCCATGCCGGCGGCGGTTGGAAGAGCGTTTATAAGGTCAATAACATTGATGAGTTCTTCCGTGCCTACGACGAGACAGATCAGCTTGTGATGACGCTTCAGGAGAATATTGATTTCACCGAGTACTACCGCTGCTATTGCATCGGCAAGCAGTACGTTCATATTATGCCCTACGAGCCGCGCAACCCACACCACGAGCGTTACAATGCCGGCTTCACGCCGACCGAGAAGCTTCGCAAAGAGATGGAGAAGACCTGCCTCTTGATCTGCGAAACGCTCGGATATGATTTCAATACAGTTGAATTCGCAGTCAAAGACGGTATTCCGTATGCTATTGACTTCACGAACCCTGCGCCCGATGCAGAAAAATCTTCTATTGGCGAAGAGAACTTTGAGTGGGTACTTGATACCTCTGCAAAGTACCTCCTCGACGAGGCAGTAGAATCCGCCAAGAAGAAAAAAGCTACCAAGAAAAAGCAGAACTGGCGCGAGATGATTCTTGCGTAAATTTTACTCTCATCCCTAACCCTTCTCCCAATCGGGAGAAGGGGAGAAGATGTACTCTTTTGCCTCCCACTTCTCTCCCATGTCTTATTTTTGAAGTCAGGACTTTGTCTTGCCTATGATAGATGTTTGAAGATTCGAAGGGTCGTGGCGAACGCCAAGCCCGTGCTATAGTGCTGGTTGTGTTGGTCATCGAGGCGGTATGGGTATTTTTACACAGATACCTACCCGGCGATGCTGCGCTATGGTCGTTACAATCGGATCTGATCCACTTGCATCTCACAAGTGCTACCAACGACGGCTTCTCGCTTATCCCATTCCCCGGAGCGAATGTCCTTGCACCATACATCTCATGGCTTGTTAGTTTGGTCTTTGGCAGCGAAGTAGCAATACGCCTATTGATGGCATTCGGCGCCATCCTTCTCCGCGGCGGGGCAATGCTGTCTTTGTTATCAGTGCTTCGCGTTCGGGATGCATCGGTCTATTATTTGATACCTGTTTTCACTTGGAGCGGGATTTTCTTTAGCGGAGCTTTCCCGTACCTTTTTGCCGAGACGCTGGGATTGTTTTTAATTGTCTATTTCTTGGGGCAAAGTTCGCCGCGACGGTTTCAATACATCGTTCTTTCTGCAGGCTTTGCTGTCGTTGCACTGTTGCACGGATTAGCATTTCTCTTTTGCGGAGTCCTTGTCCTTGCCATTGCGAATGAGCAGCGACGCAGCATTCATCTAAGTCAGGGGTGGCTTTCGAATATGGGATCTGTTGTGAGGATCGTCTTGCCCGGACTTGTTATTCTTTTACTTCGGTTTTTTTCTCCGGCTCCGATATTTTCGGTTTCGACAAGCGGACTTGTTCCCACAAGTGGTGATGGAATGCTGCTGTTTATGACAACGGTCTCACCGTTCGTCCTCGAAGCTGCCTACCCGACAGGGAATCTACTTTGCGTAGCGATCACGGGATTTGTCATTATACTTGTACTTGGTTCTTTGCTTCGTGCATTCCTCTTGCCGATGGAAGAAGTCTCATGGCAATCACGTTCTTCAAAGACAGCAGGGACGATACTGCTTATTGTTTCAATTGGAGGATTGCTGCTCGGCGGAATAGGATTTCAGTCACAAGCGTTTTTGTGGACGGCTGCATTCCTAATATTATCCGGCTCTTATTCAAGAGGTCCGGCAGTGCGACGCGGTTCGATAGACAAACTACTCAATGCACTTGGCTTTATTGCTATGCTTGCTGCAGGCGGAATGAATGCACTCGGCACCAACCGTGGTGCTGAAGCTGCGTATGATACAAAGACCGATGCGCTTCGGCTAATCGCGCAAGAAGTCCAAGTATCACGTCAAGAACGCGGCGTTGCAAAACTTGATGTTCATTACATCATGGATTCTTCGCTCTACGCTTCGACGCAAGAATCCTACATTGGCACAGTTTCATATTCACTAAGTGTCCCGATCTATCTTTACGGAGAAGGAAATGTTTTAGCTAATCCTTCTCGCTTCCAGCCGATGAGTGGTGCAGTTAGCGGCGAAGATAATGTATTCGTTTCCCCCTTACATACAGTTCATTTTGCAAAACCGGAAAGTACTTTTGCTCCGGCAGTTCGTTTTCTTGCGGCACTGCCGAACGGTTCTTCGCGAAGTGCACAGTTTGGTGAGTTTGTGAAGTCGCTGAAAGATGTTAACTCTATCCCAATCAGACATGGTGATGCCGAGTATGTACTGTCACTCGGGACACCGAACGAGTTGGGGATACCCGGACTTGCTCTAAAGTAACCACTACTATGACACTTTTTGAAAAGATCATCGCCCGCGAGATACCGGCGGATATCGTCTATGAGAGCGACGAGATCATCGCTTTCCGCGATATTGACCCCAAAGCCCCGACCCATATACTCATCGTACCGAAAAAAGCAATAGCAACGATAAATGACCTTTCAGAAGATGACGCGCATCTTATTGGAAAGATTGCACTTGCGGGGAAAGAAATAGCAAAGCAAGAAAAAATAGAACAAAATGGGTATCGGCTCGTATTAAATTGTAATAAAGACGGTGGTCAAAGTGTCTATCATATACACTGCCATCTTTTTGGCGGCAGGCAGATGGAGTGGCCACCGGGTTAAACCGAACTACTTCTTATGCGTCAGATGTTATAAATTGGCAACGAAAACAACTTTTTTACACATTTCCAAAGGGAATTCGCCTATCGGTTCATTTCTACAGTATATAAACGTCGGGTAAGGGTACCTATAATAGGGGCAAAATCCGTCTCCGGTGTTACAATATCAATAGTAAAGCGTTTATAGATTATCGGCTCATGTAATCCGGAGCCGTCACTAACGCGTATTACATAGAATGAACACGATTCACTTTACATCCCGTCTTTGGAAATGCGGAAAGCTTCCCGGCTTCTTCCTCATCCTCCTCATATTGTCGTTCGCGAACAATCTTCGCGCACAAGAAAACCCGTATGGCAAAAGCTACTATAAGGTACTCTCGTCATCGGCAACTGAACTTGTTGTCTCAATTACCCCAAACTACTCGGAATATACAGTAGCTGATTCAGCTACTGGTGAAGAATATAAACGGGTCAAAGTCACTGGCGGTACACTTGATCAACTTGTAGCAGGTGAACCTGCCCTTGAATGGCTACGTCTTCCGATACTTTCTCCATCGGCGAAAACACCGAAGGTTGAAATTGTAAAAGAAGTACGAGAGAATATTGGCGGAGTATCTCTTGCTCCTGTCCCCAATTATATGTTCAAGGGGAAACAACCGCTTGAAATATACAAGAAAAATTCAGAGTACAATGTATCGCGAAATACGATAACAGCTTTTTCACACCCTACGGGTACATTCCGCACGGCATATACAAGTGAACTTGTTGTTACTCCGATGCGCTACGATGCGAACGCAAAGGTTCTTTCACGCGTGAAAGAGTTAGTGCTTCGTATTACCTATCAGGGTAGTATAACTAATAGCAAAAGAGTAAATCACGTAGAAGCAAGTTTTTTTAAGAGTGGATTTATTAACGGCAATGTCAGTGAGTTCTATCAAAATGCTTCATCGCAAATAGCTCCCTCTCTGCCATCGCATATTGCATACAAAGGTACACCACAGGCGGGTGAGACATGGATCGCTGTCAAGACAACAGATGAAGGAGTGTATCGCATCACAGCAGGTAACTTACAGCAGTATGGCATCACAAGTGCTGATGCATCGACGATCTCACTCTATGGTTTTGGCGGAAAGCAATTACCCGAAAGCGTTGATAGCACCACCGGTGATCTTCAGGAAGTTGCGATCGATATTCGTTCTGACGGCTCCGGTAATTTTCAAGAATTGCGTTTCTTTGCCCCAGGCATTACGACATGGGGATACCGCAATGAATTTCAGCCGAGTAAGATATTCAAGCTCTACCATGAGCGTAACCCATATACTTCGAATGGTACGTTCTACCTAAAAGTAGGCGGGGTGGGCAACGGAAAACGTATTGCAACGGAAGCTGATGTTATCAGCGGTACTCCTCAAGAAAGGAATACAGTTTTTTCGTCGTATGTTTATGAAAAAGAGGAGCGATTTGAAGTACCGAACATTTCTCGCGAGTTCTTGGGTGAAGTAATACCACTTGGTAGAGATGTAAGCGTCTCGATTCCCGCACTTCCAGGATATACATCTGATTCTGTTCTT
>JAYUZC010000258.1:0-5169 GCA_043752045.1 Bacteroidota bacterium
CTCTTCTGCTGGCAACAACAAAGCAGCAGCAAAGCGGTGAGCCTGTCCTTCAATCAAAGAGAACATCTCTGACTTATTGAATTCCGCGCTAATTACATTATGATGAAGTACCATGTGTCCGAGCTCATGGGCTAGATCAAATCTAGACCTTACAGAAGCCTCTTTGTCCGCATTTAAGAAGAAATAGGGGCGATTATCTTGCTTCGACCATTCTGACAAGGCATCCATTGAGCCACTTTCCAAATATCCCCTTGTTACAACGCCACCGTTACTTTCTACAGTATAAACCAAATTTTGAATCGGAGTAAACTCCAAATTCCATTTTTTTCTAATTTCGCCCGCAAATCCTTCTATCATACGTTCATCCATCTCTAAGATAGATTCAACATCCATTTTAGGAAAGTTAACCAAAGGTAACGTCAGCTGTTCTTGCAAATAACCTACCAATAATTGAAGCCACTCAAGCTTCCTTGTTGCAGTTGCTCGAACTGTCTTTGTTGTTGAATGCAACGACCTAAAAAAAACTAGAGAATGATCTATCGAAGGAGATGGAGTATAGAAAAAATTAACTGGCACTCTGAGCAAAGCAGAGAGCTTACCGACTATCTCTATCGGAGGCGTTTGTTTCCCAAGTTCATAATTAGAAATAGATTGTCTTTTAACATTTAACAGTTCGCTTAGTGAGGTTGCAGCAAGCCCCCTCACCTCCCGTATCTCACGGAGTCGGCTACCCTGAAATTCCATATATACCTCTTTTACTTACCTGATTTTAAGCCAATCTGCAAAGCACTCTTAGTAAGTGCGGGCTGAGAAACACCTTTAGACTGATTTTCATCACGCGATAACTCAAGCAAATCAATCGTCTGCTCAAGCCAAGAGCCATATTGTCTATTTACGCGCCCAAGACAGAGCCAACTAAGCTGAGATGCAAAATGGGAATTTACACCATAACTAATAATAGCACTATCAGGTGCTGATGACATTGTTAAAGGTGCCGGGTATAAATCAAGAGACAACTGTGGGATCGGTGCCCCTGAATCCTTGAAATGGGAAGACATCGGTAAGGCATTCCGTTTTTGTGAAAAGTGTTGAGTAATAGTAACATGACCGAGTGATAATTCAGTATATACATAACCATTCTCCGCCAACTCTTTTGCTTCGCAATTCAATCCATACTCAAGTGCTATACGATGGAATTTAGCATCAAGGGCTTCTCGTCTAAGCTGGGGATAAATATTCTTTGAGTGAGACCCGAATGCCTGTGCTTTTTTGTTGACATCTCGAAGAGCAATGTTCAACTCTTTTGATAAATCAACAAAGAAAGCACGATGATCGCCAACAATCTGCTCAAGCGAAACAAGTACGAAGGGTTTTTCTATGGTTGCCATGTAAATTATAACGTTATTTTTTGCACAATCTGTCAATTACAACGTACAATACTTCCTTAATTGTTCCCAGAAAAATTAGCCTGCATTGTCAAATATCGACTGTCACTCTGCGAGCCTACTTTTGTATATCACCATCGAGACTAACTTCAACCACTATGGAAATGCTAATCCAGTTGCTCGAACGATCCTGATATATGCCGAGCCGAACAACTGCGACCTGTCGTGATAATGGTAGAAGGAAGTTAACGACGCATTCCGAGGGAAGCCAAGGAGGGATTCACTCTAAACTATGTAACAAAACCGCTTAGCTCAGGTTTATCTTGTGAACGTATGAAACGCATTATCATATTCTTTCTGCTTTTTTCTCTTCCTGCTTTTGGGCAAGTCTCCGAGAAGCCGGGGCGATACGACTATCTTTCGGTTGATCTCGGAGGTACGTACTCGTGGCTTACGGGGTACGAGAATTTTTTCTGGCCTATTGTCTATCCCTATGATAGCAGAAGTAATCCGCCTGCGCAATATGTAGATTTTACCGAACAAGGTTCGGGGCTTGGGCTCAAGACAGGACTTGGAATAGATATGCGCATTGCAGGTACGTTCGCACTTCGTCTCGGGCTTTTTTATGGGACGCATTCAACAGGCAATACGGAAAGACGTATATCCGAACCGACTTCTCGATTATCAGGCAGCCCACTTCCTGAAATCGAACGAACATATACAAGTACTTGGCAATTTGCAGGAGCGGAAATAATGGGGCGTATCCCGCTTTTTTCTGAATATCTATACGGACTTGCAGGTGTCTCACTTTCGTATATGATAAGTGATAAATTTGCTACTGACGAACGAATCACTGATGATTCATATACCGGCTCGTACCTTAGCTTACCATCGGGTTCTGTGAGCGGTGTCAGAAATTATTCGGTCTCTGATCAAACGAGTAATAATTTTTACAACGTGATCCAATTCGGCGGGAAGTTAGGACTTGGCTATTTTATTCCTCTAAATGAAAGCATCGTGCTTTCGCCGGAGGTAACAACGACGATACCACTGGGAAAACTTACTACAGATGAAGTTGACACATACTATAGTAACAATGCTGCAAAAACACCGGCGTTGTCATATATCGAGTTTCAACTCGGGATAAAGTTTGTCATCGGGCAGGAGAAGAGAGTATATGAATCAACCCCTCTCGCCGTATCAACCTCTATCCCCCGCAGAGAAACATCAAGTGTTGTAATGAAGCCAACGTCGTTCGCCGAGCTTCGCGGTAGAGTCCGTAACCGATCGACAAACTCTCCGTTACAAGCAAATCTAACAATCACGCATTTGGATTCGGATAGTTCATGGAGCACTTCGACGTCGATAACTGGTGATTACAAGATACCAGTCCCCCGCGAGGGCAGATACAGCATTACTGCCGAGACTCGTGAGCATATTTTTAGTTCAACTCTCTATACGGTATCTTCTATAGGCAAAGCAGAGCCATCATCGGTTGATATTCAACTCTTTGCAGAACAAGGCACGCAGCGTTTGCTCGTCTTTTATCAGACGGATAAGTATGAACTTCAAAAAGAATCAATAACAGAACTTGAGCGGCTTGTCAGATTCATGAAGGAGACACCTAATGCACTTCTTGAGATAAGCGGACACACTGATTCACAAGGCGATGACGAGTATAATAAAAAATTATCGGAGCGTCGTGCACATGCTGTGATAGAGTATCTTGCAACTCGCGGCATCGCGTCTGAACGATTAAAAGCAACGGGCTTTGGCGAAACAAAATCCGTATCAACGAACACCACCGAAGAAGGCAGAGCCAGTAACCGCCGTGTCGAGATGACGGTGAGGAAGAAATAAGTTATGTCACTTCCACGTTCACCATCATGCCGTCGTCTTCGTGTCCGAGGTTGTGGCAGTGGAACATGTAAATGCCTTTGTTCTGGTTGAAGCGGACTGCGATGCGGACGAACTCGCTGCCGTTAATGAGCAGCGTATCTTTCCAACCGTAATCATTTGGCTTCAAGGCATCAAAGCTTCTATCTATTATCTGGAATCAGCACTCCAGCAAGTCCCATATATGTCTGATAGCCAGTCCGCATATCGGGAAGCATGATACCAATACGTACCGGCTCTATCAACGATTGGGAATGTATAGCGCTTACTCGAACCTCCGGCTACTGCATCCTTCGGATGACCATCCATATCAGCAGGGACATCCAATCCATGCCAATGAATGTTCGAAGCTTCGGTAAGTCCGTTCGTGAAATTTTATGTTAAGCGTATTACCTTTTTTGATACGAATCGTCGGACCGAGGAATGCGCCGTTGATAGTTAAGACGTTCGACGGAATACCCTTCCATACATCTGCACTTCCCATCGCAGCGATGAATTCGCCGGAGCCGTAGTTGGTAGCGGGAATACGGAGAGGTTGGGAAACGCGACCGAGCAACCGCCCTGTATTTTGTTCTGATTCACAGGCAGATAGCAAACTGCCCGATCTCCCAACAACAGAAAGCGCGCCGAGAGATTTGAGGAAGTTGCGTCTATTCATTTACCGAATGATATTGAACTGCTTCGATACCTGCACGCCATCAGCAAGCATGAGCACGACGGAGTATGATCCGTTTGCAAGCAAAGAAGTATTGATCTCATTACCGGTAATGGTACCGGAGAGCATAACTTTACCAACTGCATCAATTATCTCAAATGAACGAGGCATATCGCTTGTCGTCTCGATGCGAAGCAAGTTTGTTGCGGGGTTCGGGTAAAGCGTATAGAATGCACTCTTTGCTGCATCAACTTTTACACTTGATTGCGTCAATGCAGAAGTTATAGCACTCTTAAATGCAGCGACATCTGCCTGAACAAAGCCTGCTCCGCCATCAGACACATCAAGACTATTAAAAATGACCTTCTTATCTGCGCCGCCTACAACAACGACCGTCGGCATAGCCATCATCCCGCCAAAGTAATCGAGTATTTCTTTTCCGTTCGTGATAACAGGCCATGTGCAACCTGCATTTGTCTTCCAGGCGCGAAGCGCATTACAGGTTGTCGTATTATTAAAACTGATGGAGAATATCTCTACCTTACCGGGATGTGTTTGCTCAATTTCCTGTATGGCTCCCTTCATAAGATTCGCTGCCGTCACGCAAGGAGAGCAGTTCATCATAACAAACTCCATAACAACGATCTTGCCTGAATCACACATATCATAGAGACCGTACAGATTTCCGTCACAGTCAGCTTTCTGCCAATCGTCGGCTGTAGTTTGGGCAAAGGATGCACCAAAAACAAAAAGCGATAGAAGTAGTAAGAGATTTTTCATAGCAAGTAAAGAAGGTTACAAATGTAACTATGAGTTATTCAAGAATAATCCCCTCCGCCGAAGCGGAGGGGAGAAGATAGTATTATTTAGAGCAACAAGCATCAGCCCCACAGCATGCGCTGTTCGGGCAGTTGCAGTTATCACCGCAGCATGAAGCGCAGTCCTTGCAGCAACATGCATCTGTTTTTGTGGTAGCGGTTGTGCTCGATGCGAAGAATAAGCCGGCTGCGCCAAGCATAAGAGCGGATACAGCGATTAAAATGTTCTTTCTCATTGTCGTATTTCTAAGAGTTCTAAAAAATGGTTATGTTTTGTACGGCTTAGTATATCTCATATCTCTCCACTCATCCCGAGCAAAGTCATACGCCAACCAGAGTGCCGTACGCACTCATCATGTAGAAATTAGGAAATACGACTTACAACCGGAATACTTGGTTGCTTAGGTAGATCGGG
>JAYUZC010000259.1:0-5159 GCA_043752045.1 Bacteroidota bacterium
TGTGTTTATTAATAAAGTGTTGTATAAGTCTTATGCTCCGATCGCATATACAACATCCCAAGAAGTTACCATTATTGATTTAGAACGTGACGGCAATGATATTTCTATTGACCCATACCCTTATGATGGGTATGATTTTGGTGCTGTTGCATATGGCGCTTTACAAACAACTACGTTAACGATTAGTGGTCTTGACTGGTCAAAGAAACCTCTCTACATTCAGAGTGTAAAGTTTACTGGTGCCGACTCACAATTCCGCATAACCAATCTATCACATAAGCTTCCGGAAAAACTACATCCGGGCGATCCGTTCTACTGTGATATAGAGTATAGGCCAATAACAAAAGGAAACCACAGTACAAATATAATTATAGATTTTGGTTGCTACTCGGAAACCTTGCACCTCACAGGGCACGCGGCAGCTCCGACGTTCTCCACTACGGACTTTCACTTTGGCGAGCGGTACACAAATGATACGTTGTTTGGATCTATAACGCTGACAAATTCGGGTGATGTTCCACTTACAATATACGGGGGAAGACTTGTAAACCCGAAAAAGGGATTTTCGGTGGTTATGATATTACCTTTTACACTGAGTGTAAGATCATCACAAACAATCATTGTCTCTTACCAACCAAAATTCGCTGGATATGATACCGCACTCATAGAGTGGGATACAAATATTCCGGAAGTATTTGGCGGTGATACCAACGCAGTATCAAAGCTCTACGGTAAGGCAAAACTTTCGCATGTGTATTGGGATAAGAAAATTGGTTCGATTCAGGCGGATTCAACTCAAGTCATCCCTTTAACAGTAAATCTTATAAATACCGTATCGAAAGATACATATGTTAAGAAGGTATATATCCAAGGACGAGACTCTTTGGAGTTTTCTATTCTTAATGCACTTGTTCCATTAACTAATTTTACACAAAAAAGAGAAAGCTCCGACTGGTTCACAATTGGCTTTAAGCCAAATATGTTTAAATTGCCTGATGAACGATACGCCGATCGTCATGCTACGCTTGTTGCGGAGTTAAAAGACTCGAACGTAACGATGGAGCTTATCGGGACGTTTAATCCGTTGCATATTAAGCATGAACTTGCACTCGAAGATTTCTCGTTTAGTCCAAATCCTGTCTATGGTCAGGATGCAACACTCTCCTTCACCCTTGCCGAACCGAAGCAGCTTGCTATCTCTATATATGATATACTTGGCAGGGAAGTAATGAGCATTCCTTCGCAGTATTATTCCGGTGGTTCAAGTAGTAATACTATCGGTACCTCGAAGTTAGGCGATGGTTCATATATCTTGCGAGTATCGGAGGGGTCTTTTACGAAGAGTATAAGTTTTAGGGTTGTGAAATAGGGATCTTAGGGGGAGCAGCTCGGAGACCTGCTGTACGATAGGTGCTCATGCTTTTTTGCCGATACTGGTTCGTATTCGCGGATTTCAAACTATTTTTAATCAAATACAAGGAGTTACGGACTATCTTTAGGGCACCTATTGCATTTGAGTTAAAAATATAGTATATTCGTAGTGCAAATAACAGCACCATCTTCCTGATGGTGAAATTAACCCAAAAACAAGGTAAAGAGCGGTCGTCCCTATGGGACTTGTGATTTTATTATATTCGGTTTCCCGCCGTTGAAACGGCGGGCTAATTTGAGTCGTCCCATCCGGGACGAAGAGAAAATGGTTCGTTAAAGAGTTTACGCATCCAAACGTCCCGATAGGGACATCCGATATTAGCCCGCCAATTCATTGGCGGGTGTTAATTCACAAACGCATCCCAAGTCCCGATAGGGACGACCGATTCTTCCATTTTGTTCGGCGTCCGCCGGATTTATTTTTATAACCTCACCCCAGCCCTCTCCTTGAAAAGGAGAGGGAGTAGGGAGTCAACCTCCAACACCAAATATGAAAAAACCTAGACATATCCTTAATGTACCTCTTGAACTCGGCGAGGTCTCTGTTGTGCTTGCTGCGAATGCTGACCAGATGCTCCGGCACTCGGCAAAGTTCGCTACTGATTGCAGCGAACTGGGTGCGGGTGTTATGCTCATTAATTGCGGACTCTCCGAGCGTCGCTTTAATGAGCATACACAAAACATCAAGAAATATAAAGACATTGACTACATGCCGAAAAAGAAGAAAGAACGGCTATTAGCATATAACTCTACTCTCGGTGACCTCATCGGCGATAGCGGTACCATCCATGCAATGTGTTTGCAAGCGAATATATCGGTCGTTATCATCATGGGATGGGAATGGACCTCCTGCACCTATGCCCGTAAAGAACGGCTGTTGTACTTTATCCGTGAGTTACTCCAGAGGGATACTGCAGTGGTGGTTTACTCGCAAGCACAGACGAACCCCACAGCGGGTAAACAAGATAGAGCAGGTCTTGGCAAACTTGCTATGCTTGCATATGGTATCGTGAACGTGGAAGGATCAGAAGAAGCCGCAAAGATGGCTCCGAGTCCGAAGCCTGTTGTAGCGACCGATGAAGAGATGGAAAAAATGGATGAAAAGATAAAGTTAGTTATGAATAAAATCAATGGGTTAGGGGGAAAGTCAGAGGAAAATTCACCGACGCCTGTACCTCCCGAGCAAGCACGAGAAACGCAGCGGTACCCACTCAACGACGATGATGACTGGACAGACGGAGAAGAAGTGGTTAGTGGTTAGCGGGTTAAAACTCCTTCTTGTTGAAGAAATAGACAGAGAGCGAGAGATAGATCGCCGTCAGTACTGTGATAAGCCCGATAGATGTCCACTGAATATCTTTGCCGAGTATTGCATACGACATGTTGAAGCCCATATCTGTGACTTGAGGGAATAGGTAATAGATGCCATCACCAAGATAACTCCAGACGTTCTTATCGGCTGTCGAGAAGTTTTCTGCAAACCATCTGCCAACCGTAGCGAGCATCGCAATGAATGCCAAGCCGATCGTAGCAATGATAGCAAGCAAGCTCGAACGCGAAAGAACGCTGACGAACACCACGACGGAATATAACCCTGCAAAGCCCAGCATCATGTGGATGATGGAGAAAGGGAAGTTCATGTTCCATTTGCCGACAGAAAGCGAAATAACAACCCACATGCCCAGCACAAAGAATGCGATCTCGATAAGCATCACAGCCAGTGCGCCGATGTATCTACCCATGAGGTACTGCCAACGGTGGACGGGTTTGGAGAGGAGCAAATCAATCGTACCTTTTTCCATAAGTGACGTAATAAAGCTCGCGGTAGAGAACACGCCGAGGCACATGGTGAAGATGAAGAAGTTTACGGAGATGATAGACCACGTAACGTCAAGGACGGTGGTGTTCATAAGCCCTGCTGCCATGTCTGCAGCGCCGACGTCTTGCGACTCTTTCATGCCGGACTGGACGACCTCGTTCTGGAAAATGAGAAACGTGATGAGTATGAGGATTGCCGAGAGTATCATGAAGCCAACAAGTGTCTTCTTAGCGATGGCTTCGCGGAATGTCCCTTCGATAATAGCTTTTAGTATGGTCATGGTATTAGTGTTCTCTGTGGACGTCAGTGTCCTTGATGAGGGAAATGAAAAGATCTTCAAGCGACGTGCGCTTCGGGATGAAGCTCTCGATGATGATGCCGCTGTTACGGAGCTGGTCAAGAGCGCGGTTCATGTCGGCATGGCTGTCGTATTCAAGTTCGTGAACGCCGTCGCGTTCACCGACAACGCCTGTGCCAAGCACGCCGGAAACCTGTGGCACGAACTGCGACTCAACGCGTATCTCGTAGCGATTCTTGGAAGAGGTCAGCATAGAAACGGTACCCTCGGTGATGAGCTGCCCGTTCTTCATGATGGCGACGCGGTCAGAAACGCGCTCTACTTCGGAAAGAAGATGCGAGTTGAGGAATACTGTCTTGCCTCGGTCTTTGAGCTTTGCAAGCACGTCACGGATTTCCTTTCTGCCGACAGGGTCAACGCCGTCTGTCGGTTCGTCAAGGATGATGAGGTCAGGGTCGTTGATAAGCGCTTGTGCAAGCCCAAGACGCTGCATCATGCCCTTGGAGTACTTGCGAACCTTCATGGTGCGCCAATCGGACATGCCGACGATCTCAAGGGTGTCGTTGATACGTTTATCAAGGTCTGCCCCTGTTATCCAAGAGAGCTTGCCGAAGTAATCGAGCACCTGTTCGCCGGTAAGATGAAGAGGGTAGCGGTGGCTTTCGGGTAAGTAACCGATGAGCTTCTTTGCCTTGATGGAGCCGAGATTCTCGCCGAGGATGGAGCCTGTCCCCGAAGAAGGGAAAATTATCCCGAGCAAGCACTTGATGAAGGTAGTCTTACCGGCTCCGTTCGGACCGAGGAGAGAATATATCTCGCCGCGCTGCACGTTGATGCTGACTCCTTGCAAGGCAGGGACGCTGTTTGGTCCCGAGCCGAAACGTTTGGAGATACTATCTGTTGTAATTGCTAATTCCATGAATTGTGTCGAAGTAATTTATTCAAAGATACAGAATTTTTAGCCAAAAGTTATGGGCAATTCTTTACGCCACGAAAAAAAGGTAGTTATTGTCACCGGAGCAGCCATCGGAAATGGGCAGGCGATCGCTCGCCAGTTTGCCGTTGAGGGAGCCAATGTCATCGTCGTTGACATCGCCGAAGCGACGGAGACGATCGCGCTTGTGAATGCTGTAAACCCGACTGGGACTATCGAAAGCATCATAACCGATATTACCAGCGAGGAACAGGTGAAAAAACTCGTCGCGACTATCAAAGATAAGTACGGCAGAATTGATGTCCTTATTAACAATGCAGGTATTTATGACGAAGAGCCATTTGAGCTGATCACCTATGACGACTGGAAGAAAGTAATGGATGTCAATCTCAACGGTCTCTTCCTGATGACAAAAGCAGTTCTTCCGCTCATGAAGCAGAATGAGTTCGGCAGAGTCATCAATATGTCAAGCAATACGATCTGGCTCGGTACACCGTACCTTGTCCACTACGTTACGACGAAAATGGGAGTAATAGGTTTCACGAGAGCATTGGCGAGTGAAGTAGGGAAGTATGGCATCACAGTGAATGCGTTGACAGTTGGCTTAACAGCAACGCAACGTCCTGCAGACTTGCAGCCACTTCGTGGCAATATTTTATCACATCTAATGCCCCAGC
>JAYUZC010000260.1:0-5131 GCA_043752045.1 Bacteroidota bacterium
GCACATGCAGGATGCTACGCAATGGCACTTGCAGTTCGCCTTGAGAATAACGGCATTACCCCTGAGCAGATCACAGCAACGGCAAATGTAACAATGGAAAAGACCGATGCAGGCATGACCATCACCAAGAGCCATCTTGTGATGAGCGCGAAGGTGCCGGGCATGGATGATGCAGCATTCCAAGAACATGCGAATGGCGCAAAAGAGGGCTGCCCTATTTCGCGTCTTCTTTCTCCGGCAATTGAGATAACGCTTGAAGCAACGCTTGCTTAAGTAGTAGCCAGTGGTCAGTGACTAGTGGTCAGTTTTGAAGAAGGTCAGAGTGCAAGCTCTGACCTTTTCTGTATGATAGATGCCGCTTCTTCAACTTCTATCTTTCTTCCACATATTTCTGAAAGTGTAGCAGACTCTCTTTCAAGCAAAGTTCTCATCTTTGCTTTTTGCTCTTCATCTATCTTTAGGAATTCAGGAAGGCGAAGATGTTCTTTGTCTAAGAGAATACTTCCATGTTGTAATACCGCATTCCCAAATCTCCGCTGCGCCGAGCCGATGACCTTCTTGCCTTCATACGTCACTTCATGCCGCGAGATACTTGCAAAACATGCGATGTTCGTTGCAAGCCCTTCTTTATATACTTCGCGTGTCGTCTTTCCCGCTTCGTTCGATGTAAGTTGAAGTTTCTCGCCTGTCAGAGGACGAAGCGCATCAACAAGCAGTTCGATGATTGCATTATGAACTGCATAGACACCTTGCGACGGTTCGAAACGTTGGATAACAGCGTAGGTGAGTTCTTCTGCGTGATAGACGGCGCGTCCGCCTGTAGGTCTTCGGACAACATCAATGCCACTTTGACGAACCGCATCCATATCTATCTCACCATCTTTTTGCTGATAGCCAAGCGAGATGGCATATGGCTTCCATGAATAGAGCCGAAGGGTGGGGGAGAAGTCCGGATTTTCCCGTGCTTCAAGCACAAGCTCCTCATCGCGGCGCATGTGGTAAGCACCGTCGCGGTCAAATTCGGTTTGGATGCGGAAAGTTTGTAACAAAGTGTTGGGAGAACGTTAGAGATAATGTGTAAGTTTTGAGTATTCACAAATTAGTACAACCTGAAACTCCTCGACCGATATATCATTCGTATGTTCTTGGCGGCGACTCTGGCGTCGCTGGCATCGTTTATCATTATCTTCATCGCGATCGACATGATGGAGAAGCTCGATAAGTTCATTGACCGCAAGGTGCCGTGGGATATTGTTGCAGAGTACTATCTCAACTTCCTCCCGCAGATGATCTCGCTGGTGCTGCCGATAGGTCTCCTGCTTGGTAGTCTTTTCGCAACCGGAAAACTTTCGCAGAACTCGGAAATTATTGCAATGCGCTCCGGGGGTATGTCGCTGTACCGTTTTATGCTGCCGTATGTTATTCTCGCAGTTCTTGCGAGCGGCTCAGCAGTGTATATGAACGGCTGGCTTGCGCCGAAGGCAAATGCGAGGATGCTTGCAATAAAACGAGAGTACCTTAAAGCAGATATTCTTCAGAATGTGCAGATGAATATGCACATGCAAAATGCGCCGGGTGAATTTCTTGTCGTTGGTAATTTCAATATCTCGCAAGGCAAGGCAGAACGTATCGGCTTATACCAATTTGACCCAAGCGATAGGACTCGACTCATACGCAGAGTTGATGCAAAACAAATGTCATGGGATAGCGCGAAGAAGATGTGGCGGCTATCGGGTGGTGTCGAACGTATCTTCGGTAAGGATTCTACACAAGAGATATATCATATACTTGACGAAAAGCAGTCGCTGATAAAACTGGCGTTCACACCGAAAGACCTCCGCGATCGGCAACTCTCTACTAATGAGACAAGTGAGATAACCGTCCCTGATCTTGAACGGCGCATCGAACTTGCAAAGTCGGCAGGGAAGGATGTTGCTCGCGATGAAGTGGATTACTATGCGAAGTTTTCGATGGCTTTCAGCGCGCTTATTGTTGTGCTTTTCGGCGTACCATTCGCATCACAGAAAAAGCGTGGTGGGCTGGCTGTGCAGTTCTCTGTTGCACTTGGAATTGCCTTCATTTATCTTGCATTTACAAAAATATCATTCACATTTGGTTATTCGGGTGAGATTCCGTCCATACTGACCGCTTGGCTTGCAAATGGGATCTTTGCTTTGATCGCTATTGTCGTGATGCTTCGGGTCCAGAAGTAGTCAAAACTGTAACTTTCTTCGCCAAAAAGTGTTGTTTTTTATCTAAGCTATGTCCTTTTACTTAATTTGAGCTAACGTTATGAAATCACGTTTTTTCCTTTTAATGCTCGCTGTAGTTGTCACAGTAAGCGCATCATTCGCACAGGTAAACCAGTCTGATAGTACTATTATAGCATTCACGTTCAGCGATAGAGACTCTATTGTCTCGTATCATCAATTCTCTTCAAGTACCAAGACGATCTTGAAGTCGAATAATGCGATCAAGGTAGATCACTTATCGGTGCTCGCAACAACCAACGATGGTAAGTCATTGCTTATCGGAGGAAAGCTAAACTTCATTGCGCCAGAAGATGGAAAAAAAGACAGTATCTACGGTTTTTTCCGTATTGATCTTCCGTTCACTCTTGGTACGATCGTTTCACTTGATCGTAAGAACATAGGGAATATCAAAATTCTACGTCATTGCTTGGTACCAGGTATTAAACCTCTTCCACTTGGGGCATTGAGTAGCAATGGTTCTGATTGGTATGGTATCTTCCATAAAACAGGCGGCTCAAAGTTAGTTTACTATCATGGGAAGTTTGATGGAAGTGGTACTACTGACTCACTCGCTGTTGAAGGCACCGGACTTCAGTCATATGCTCCAATTGGTGGATATCACATGACGAACTTATCACTTGACGCAAATGGAATGCTGGTTGTTGGTATCATGGATAAACTCAATACTGGCGATGATCGTCAACAACGATTACAAATACATCGCTGGAAACCGACAGCGGCAATTGGCGAAACACAATTCCAGTCATCAGAGGTTACTTCTCTCAAGACGCAAATGGGTAACCATAATGTTGACTCATCATTTGCTTGCCTTCTGCGAGTACGATCAGGAAATCCGCGAAGGGCAGAGATAGCACTTTCGTTCGCAACTACGACGCCGGCTGAATATAAAATGTACACGTTTCCCTATGAAACAGGTGTGTCGTTAGTAGAGGATGGTTCTCGTGTTATACCTTCGAGTGCGTTACCCGATTCACTTCATTTCTTTCAGGGATGGTATGGTAATGTACAGAATGAATTTGATGATAAAGAGACAACATCGGAAATGCAACGCTACAACAATGGCGGTGATATGATGTACTTCCCATCAGGAGACACAGTTCTTTTCGTTGTCTCTGATAGCGAGCCGGAAGGAACTGTTACCGGAGCAAAGACAGGGTTGTGGTTTTTTGACATTGTACAAGGTGGAGCGTCAGAATTCCTCTATAATAATCCTACAAAAAAAGAGCGTTCACCTATTTATCTGGGTAAAGCAGCATACGTACCACCCCCGCCCCCTGTTCCTGGCTCTATCGTACTCACTCCGACGCAGTTGAATTTTGATACGACAGAAGTAAATAAGACAAAGACACTTTCGTTTACAATGACGAACCCAACAGACCGAAAAGTGCATGTAAACAGCGCAGAACCGTCTGGGTCAGGTACATTTACGATCACTGGATCGAATCCGCCTTTTACCATCGGTGATACACTTGGACCTAATGCAAGCACTGTTATTACCATTCAATTTCTGCCAACGAAGGAGCAGCTTGAAACAGGGGTATTGAAGATACTTTTTGGAGATAATCCTGATAGTTCTCGCACGGTAGCATTTAGCGGTACCGGTTACAAGAAGCCATCAGGAGGTGTCGTTGATAACCCGACGAAGTTCTCGCTGACGATCAGTCCGAACCCGTTCCGAACTTCGGCTCATGTCTCTATTTCTTCGCCTGAAGAGATCGGGTACAATGTAAAGCTTACTGATGCTTTGGGCAGAAACATAGCTATCGAGCCTCTTCCCTATAGTTACTTCCGTGGTGGTGCTGCGGATTATGAGATCAATGCAAATGCCCTCGGACTTTCGGCAGGTTCTTACTACCTGACCATTTCCGGAGGCGGTGAAACCGTTACACGTCAGTTGATATTGACGAAATAATTTCGATTTCAAAGAGATTAAAGGGGTCGGGCAGTGCCTGACCCTTTTTTTTGCCTGTACTGAACCCTCTGTTTCGTATCTTTGTAGTACAGTATCCTGTAAAAGCAACACAATATGAATCAAATTTCAAGGATCGCCTTCATTATATATATGTCTATTCTCTCCGCAGCTGCATTTGCGCAGATGGAGCCGAATGACATTTTGCCAACAGACCCCGATGTAACCATCGGTACACTTCCCAACGGCTTGAAATACTACATCAAGAAAAATCAAAAGCCGGAACAGCGTGCCGAGCTTCGCCTTGCGGTAAAGGTTGGCTCTATTATGGAAGATGATAACCAGCAGGGACTTGCTCACTTTTTGGAGCACATGTGCTTTAACGGTACAAAACGTTTCCCCAAGCAGGACCTCGTAAATTTCTTGGAATCCACAGGTATCCGTTTTGGCGCTCACTTGAATGCCTACACAAGTTTTGATGAGACCGTCTATATGCTGCAAGTCCCGACCGATAAGAAAGATCTGCTCGGCAAAGGACTTGATGTGCTCGAAGATTGGGCGGGGTCAGTCACATTTGATAATACCGAGATAGATAAAGAACGCGGTGTCGTCGTTGAGGAATGGCGTTTAGGACGCGGTGCATTCGAGCGTGTCTCGAATAAACTATTGCCGTCAGTCCTTTACAACTCTCGTTATGCAAACCGTCTGCCTATTGGAAAAAAGGAAGTGCTCGACACATTCCATTACCAAACGGTAAAAAAGTTTTATCATGATTGGTACCGCCCTGATCTCATGTCAGTTTCTGCTGTGGGTGATTTCGATGTAAAAGAAGTAGAGGAAATGATTAAAACACGTTTCGGACGTCTTGTTAATCCGACACCTCTTCGTCCTCGCATTGAATATGAACTGCCCCCACATACTGACGCGATCTTTGCTGTTACAAGCGATA
>JAYUZC010000261.1:0-5098 GCA_043752045.1 Bacteroidota bacterium
ATTCCCTATTATTAGAGGAAGAAATAGCTCACAAGACAAGGGAAAGAGTTGAGAAATTTACCGTCCCGTTCGTCTATCCGCGAAAAATCTTGGATAAAATAGTGCATCTACACTTCCCGAATGAATCTCTAAGTACAAAATAGATAGTTATACAAGCCAAAGAGATACTAACGCTATGACCAAACGACAATTTGTTACAATCTGCTTTCGGATGTTCGCTGTCTATCTGGCAGTGGTATCGCTCACTAATATCCCCTACATATATTATAACACGTACGGTTCTTTAAACTACTTGGGAGGTCCGGATGTATTTGGTGTCCTTATGTCTATCATCCTTATGGGACTTTCATTTATTTTACCGTGGTTATTCTGGAAGAAGAGCGATTATCTCATGCTCAAAGTCTTCGGAGATAAAGACTTCTTCATTGATGCTGAAGGCAAAAGCCAAGCAGATACTAATGAAGATGGTGCTGTTAAGTTTTCCTTTAGCGCCGATGAAGTGCTTCAGATCGGTTTAATCTTCCTGGGGTGCTGGATCATTGTAGAGACACTCTTTCCTTCTCTAACATTTATCATTACGCTTGTTAATAGGGATTCGCGTGAGTTCTATTTCTCGACTGGTGGTACAAATAAACTACTCCGAGAAGCAGCGAATACCATTGGTAAGCTCATTATCGGATATTTCTTGATACGAAATCCAAAAGCCATCATATCACGCATTAATAAATTGCGCCCAAAGGATTTATGATCCCGACCATTCTTGAACTTCTCATCGGCATTCTCGGAGCACTTATTGTCTCGCTAGCGGCTTGGCGCATGAAAGCGCTTACCGCGAGCGGGGCGGGAGCGGCGTTTGTTGTGGGTGGCAGTATCTTTTGTTTTGGCGGGATAGAAGCGGCGGTGATACTTATTGCATTTTTTGTGAGTGGTTCGATGCTCTCAAAGCTAAACCATCAAACCAAGCAAACAAGCGGACGCGATTGGAGACAGGTACTCTCTAACGGGCTTGCGCCGGTTATCGGTGTCTTGCTTACTACATTTTTGCCGATCATCCGCGAACAAGCGACGATGTTCTTCCTCGGCTCGCTTGCAACTGCCGCCGCAGATACGTGGGCGACGGAGATAGGGACGCGGTATGGTAAACGTGTATTCAACATCTTCTCTTTTCGTCCGATGCAAAAGGGTTTATCGGGCGGAGTATCGCTTGTTGGTTTGTTTGCAAGCGTACTCGGCGCGATGTTCATCGCCGCGCTCCCACTCTTACCGTTTTGGGAGGGGCATAAAATGTGCGGACTTGTGCTCGTGAATATTTTCCCTGTCGTCGTGATTGCTGGCGTGATCGGCGCGCTCATCGATAGCATCCTTGGCGCGACACTTCAGGCGAAGTACGAAAAGGACGGCATATATATAGAAGAGAATCTTCTCGGTTCGACGAAAGTATCGGGTCTCGGCTTCATAGATAACAACGCAGTCAATCTCATCTCAACGCTCTGGGGTGGGTTCGTTGGTGTTGGAATAATGGGTTTATAAACTTTCCCACTTCCATGAATCTGGAGTGGTCAGAACTGTGCAGCAGATTTCATTTCGAATGGGACGAACTGGTATCCGCTTTCGAACTAAGGCACAGAAAATACTATTTTTCTCCGAGGCAGTCATTTCCAATCGAAATGGGTGCCTTTTTATTTGAGTTAGGCACATCTGGTATGCCAGATAAATGCTTTTGTAAAATTAAATGGAGAATATGTGTAATTTTGTGGTAATTCGGAAGTTTATTACCAGTTGTATTCTATAATCTATTCAAAAACCGCATGAAAAACAGCATACTCTCACGTGCAATTGCCCTTGCACTCTTTACGCTTTTGTCATTGAACGCCTTCGCACAGCGCACAGGCGGATTTAGGGAAATTGATCTTGACGACAACGCAGGAGGTATTACCTATCTTACCGCTTTAGGTGGTTCGCTTGGTATCAACGGGATGGATGTACTGCCTGACCCATGCGCTATCCTTGATCTTAACAGCACGACAAAGGGACTTCTTATCCCGCGTATGACGGGCGCGCAGGTAAGCGCACTCTGTGCGGTGCCGGGTATGCTTGCCTATAACACTACAACGAACAACTTTGAGTACTTCAACGGTGGTTCATGGGCTACGATCATCTCGACCGGCGCATGGGGTATCGGCGGAAATGACAACATCACGACAGATGGAGTAGATAACCTCCTTGGTACGATGAATACGTCAGCGCTCTATCCGTATCAGCTTATGGTTGGTGGGGATCGTATTGTACGTTATGAGACGAACAACAATATCGTTGGTGGATATTCTGGTAACACTGTCAATAACGGGTACTATGGCTCTGTCATTGCAGGTGGCGGTGATGATGGCTTCTCATACGGTGCAAATAACATTTCTAGTGGTTGGTCATTTATCGGTGGCGGTGGCTCGAACAATGTTACAAGCGGCAATGATGGTGGTGTTATCGTTGGTGGTTTTTATAACAGCAATAATAACTACGCAGGATTTATAGGTGGCGGATATCTCAACTACCTCGACTACAATAATTATTCGACTATTTTAGGTGGTTTCAATAACAATAATTATTCTGGTTTTTCGACTATTGGTGGCGGAGCAAGCAATACGATTAATGGTCCCTTCGGATATCACGTGATTGCCGGAGGAAACGGTAATAGCATTTCATCGGGCGGCGATCATTTCTCAACGATCGGTGGCGGCAGTGGTAACTATATAGATGGTTACGGTGGATATGCAACAATAGCGGGTGGTTCGGGTAATCATGCATCAGGTTTTGCATCTGTAATAGCCGGGGGACATACCAATAGTGCACTTAGTAATGAAGCATTCGTCGGTGCCGGTACCTCGAATGTATCATCGGGCTTCCGTTCAGCCATTGTTGGTGGTATCGGGAATGGTGCCAGTGCACAGCACACGATGATCGGCGGCGGCTCTTCAAATAGAGCAACCGACGATCACGGATTTGTTGGTGGCGGTCAGAATAACCAAGCGGGTAATAATGCTGCTCCGATAAATGATCGCATTCATGCGGCAGTTGTCGGTGGTTTGAATAATACTGCAAGTGGTATTCAGTCATTTATCGGAGGTGGATCTGGTCATTCAGCTTCAACCAATAATGCTACCGTTGTCGGTGGTGTAAATAATGTTGCAAGCGGAATGGGTTCATTTATCGGCGGCGGCGGCTTTGATGGGTTTTCTATAAATGGAAATACTGCGTCAGGTGGCGGTTCAGTAGTAGTAGGTGGTATCACAAACCTTGCAAGCGGAATTCAATCATTTGTTGGTGGTGGCCAAGATAACAGAGCAACACTTAATAACGCAACTATTGGTGGTGGCGTCGGAAATAGAGCATCAAATCATGGTTCATTTGTTGGTGGAGGTGGTTTTGATGGCGTGTCTATTAACGGAAATATTGCCTCCGGTCCAGCTTCAACTATTGTTGGGGGAAGAGCAAATACAGCCAGCGGAAACTCTACTTTTATCGGCGGTGGAACAGGCAATAATGCCATCGGTCTTAAGAGTGTCATTATGGGTGGCAACGCAAATACTTCTTCAAATAATCATTCAACCGTGGGCGGCGGAAATACGAATGTCGCAAGCGGCGATGCTTCGACAATAGCAGGTGGACATTTGAATACGGCATCTGTTGGTTTCTCGACAGTTGCAGGTGGGCAATCGAATAGTGTTAATGCAGGTACTTATGGTACCATTGCAGGTGGGCAATCAAACACAGTAGGTAACAATCACTCTTTCGTCGGCGGTGGTAACCAGAACAATGCTCAAAGTGATATCACCACGATTGGCGGCGGTTTCTCAAATTTGACCAGTGGTACACGCGCTACTATTGGTGGTGGATATGATAACACTGCTGCAGGATTTTCAAATACAATAGCCGGTGGTCAGACGAATAATACGTCAAATAACTATTCGACCGTAGGCGGCGGAACAGATAACCTTGCATCCGGCTCTGTTTCAACTGTTGGCGGTGGAAGTAATAACCAAGCAACTGCCTCGGGTACAACTGTAGCAGGCGGAATTGGAGCCCTTGCTTCACTCTATGGGCAGACTGCACATGCCTCAGGTACATTTGCGGCAATCGGTGATGCACAAACATCGGTGCTTGTTGCTCGTAATGTAACAACTGATGCGACGGGTACTGAGCTGTTCCTTGATGGTGCAGCAGCACGCATGAACATCCCTAGCGGTGCATCATGGAGTTTCCACGCCCTTATAACCGGCAAGACAGCTGCCGGTGCAACAGCCGGGTATCAGATCGTAGGACTCATCGAGAATATCGTTGGAACAACTAACTTTGTCGGTATTCCGGTTGTAACAGTTCTTGGCGAAGATGTCGCAGCATGGGATTGTGCGATTACAGCAAGCAATGCAAATGATGCACTTCAAATAAGTGTTACTGGTGCGGCAGCGACAACTATCCGTTGGGTAGCTCGCGTTGAGCTTTCACAGATCACATTCCAGTAAGAAGAAATTTTCTTCCAATACAAAAAGGCAGAGCGTTCGCTCTGCCTTTTTATTTTGCCTAATAACTTTTTCGTTCTCCCTTCGTATCTTTGTGTTTACTACCAACTATTTGTGATACTGACGATACTTATTATCCTTCTTTCTCTTGTAGGGCTTTTCTTTCTCGGGGTGTATATCATCGGGAACAGGCTGCTCTCAGTGTCGCCGTATCAAGGACCAATCAGCGATCATTTCGACGGGAAGAAGTTTTTTAACGGCGGTAAACGAGCTGGGGGTTCGTTAAGAGATGTTTTGCGTTGGCAGATGGATAGAAACCGTGTCCGAGGTGAGTGGAAAGTAGTGAATAATCCGCCCGGTGAGAAACCACCAGCTCGTGTTGAAGGCAATGAACTCCGCATTACATTCATCGGTCATGCGACAGTTCTCATCCAGACACAAGGACTAAACATCATCACTGATCCTCTTTATGGCGAACGTGCAGGACCGTATTCATGGGCTGGTCCGAAACGCTTCAAGCGTTCGGGTGTTAGATTTGAAGACTTGCCGAAGATAGATATTATTCTTCTCTCGCATAATCACTA
>JAYUZC010000262.1:0-5084 GCA_043752045.1 Bacteroidota bacterium
GCTTTTGCGGGGGCTAAGGTCATGGATAAGCCGCGCGAAGACTTCCTTGCCCGTGCCGCTCTCGCCAGTCAAGAGGACGGTTATCATCGTCGGCGCGACAGTCCGCACGACGCCCGTCAGCTCGCGCATCTCATCGCTCGAGGCAACAATATAATCCGGCAATATCTGTTCGTTAAAAGCCATTTCTGCAAGCTAAGAACTTCTTTTTATGGGAATTGGGTTCAAAAGTAACAGAATAACTGAAAATGAAGACTTTCCTAAAAGCCATAGCCCTTTTTGTACTTTCGTTTATAATGATAGCTTCGCCCTCCTTTGCCCAAGACAAGGGATATGATGCCAAGATGCTAAATGTCAACGTTAGACTTGATAAAGAAGCTAACACGATTGATGGATGTGTAATAATGGATGCCGTTACCAAATTCCCGCTCACTCACATTCTTCAACATGCAAAAGGACTTACCATTGATAGTGTATTTGTTAATGACATTCGTTCATCTGTTGAGTGGATAGATACTGTGGTAGGGGCGTATAACGTAACGGGATTTGGAAATGCTATCACCGACTCTATCTTTAAAGTGAGCACATACTATCATGGCATAGGCACAACAGAATTAGGTTCGATGCACTGGGGTGGCGTGCAAAATAATGGGAAGATGATGTATGCAATGGGCGTCGGCTTTCATGCGCCTTATATATCATGTACTCGCCATTGGCTTCCATGCTATGACCTACCTGATGATAAGTTAAGTTCAGTTAGCTTAAAGTTTACTGTCGATACAAATGATGTTGTAGCTTCTACAGGGTCATTCATCAATATGAAAAAGATACCAAACACAAATCTTCATACATACACTTGGCAAAGTGATAGGATGATTGCTTCATATCTTTTAACTTTTGCAGTTGGTCCATTTGTCAAAGCAGAGGGAGAGACAAACCTTTTTAGCCCAAGGGTCATCTACTGTTATCCGGAAGATTCTGCAAAAGCGCAGCTTCTGCTTGATACCAAAATAGATCAAGCACTCTCTTATTTCAGTTCTATATTTATTGAATACCCATTTGAAAAAGTCGGTTACGTAGTCGCGCCGACTGGCTCAATGGAACATCAAACGATGATAACGCTTGTCAAGGCAGCCCTTGACACCAACAGTACTGTTGCCATCCACGAGCTTGCACACATGTGGTGGGGCGGATGGGTGACGTGTAAGGATTTTAATGACCCATGGCTCAATGAGGGATTCGCGACATTCTGCGAATCACTTTTTTTAGAGCAGTTCAAAGGAAGAGCGGCATATATTTCACGGCAAAAATCTAATATCAGTGCGGCAATATCGAGCGGCTCAACGATACCACTTTACGGTACTCCTCTTACGACAAAGCCATCACTAAACTTTCCGTATGCTCTCTTTTATCAAAAGGGAGCGTCTGTGCTTGGTATGTTGCGATATTTTATCGGCGACGACAAATTCTTTCCAGCAGTGAGAAAATATGGACAAGCTCATGCATTCGGAAGCGCAACAAGCTTTGATCTGCAAAATGATTTTGAAACATCTACCAACCTAGACCTTAACTGGTTCTTTAAGAAATGGGTATTTGGAATTGGGTATCCGACAATTAAAGCTAACTGGTCGCGCAACGGCGACAATGTGACGATGTACTTTGAGCAGACACAAAATGCACAGACCATCGGCTACTTCCGCTTGCCGTTCGTTATCGAGGCGCGGACGAAGACCGGCGATACGGCACGGCAAGTCGTATGGATGGATTCGCTTCAATACTCGCAAGGATATTTCACAGTCCCATTCACACCTGATACCATTATCATTGACCCCGAAGGACAGGTGATAAAGAAAATAACGGGTCAGGTTCTGCTTCGTGTTGATGATGCAACTCCGACAGAGTGGAAGTATCCAACATATCAGCTTGTTATTACTCCAAATCCAAGTAGGGCAAGCGAGTTAAGCGTCAAGTTCTTTCGCGAACCGTTCGTTCACAATGCTCTCGGACCGGAATCAAACTACGACCCATATCACTGGATGTTCGAAACAAATCAAGATAGAAGTATCGAATATTCTTGTCTATGATAGCGTCGGGGACAAGGAAGCAACCTTGTTTCCGACAAGTTCTGACTCAAAAAGCGAACTTCAGCTTTAACAAACGTAAACCTCCCGAGCGTAGTTATACACTAATTGCAAAACTGGGGAGCCAAATACTCGCTCAAGGACGTTTTACGGTAGCTAAATAACAAAAGGTATTATGTCAATTAACGTATCATCTATTCAGGATCAGGCGCTTGCTGAAAAAGCATATTTATCAGTGCGTCAAGTCCCGACCGTCGAGCCAAACGACCGCAACCGCCTCGGCTACCACGTATGGCTCTATTTGCGCGGCGAACTTCCGACGCTCGAAGAAGCTGTAACAGTGGCGCGTTCGCGTTTTCAGCCGAAGTCATTGCCTGTTTCGGACGTGGTAACTCATATTACCGAACAGCTTGCAAAGATAGATTCAGGCATCTCCATTGACATCGAAGGGAAACTCGCATAAATGACCGCTGAAGTCCTCTTAGAAGAATTAAAAGCGTTAGCACTAACTGTCGGCGTAAAAGTACGTTTCGAGACCGGCAACTTCGATGGTGGCTACTGCCTCCTTCGTGAGGAACGTCTGCTCGTTATTAATCGTCGCTCCAACGTTACCCGCAAAATTCGTACACTCGCTCTTGGTCTTAACGAGTACGGGCTTGATAACGCGTTCGTCCCGCCAGCGATCCGCGAAGCGATTGACGACGAACTTGCGAAGGCACTGCAAGAAGCACGCGCCGCATAAACAATGCGCGTTACTCTGCTCGGCACTGGAACATCGACGGGCATCCCAATGATCGGATGCTCATGTAGGACTTGTACATCAACCGACCCAAGAGATAAACGCCTACGCGTTAGTGCTCTCATCGAGACAGAGACAACTACCATTCTCATTGATACAAGCTCCGATTTCCGTCAGCAGATGCTTGGGGCAAAAGTCAAGAAACTCGATGCAATTCTCTTCACGCATCATCACACTGACCACATCTCCGGCTTTGACGATCTGCGTGCATTTCACTTTCTGCGTATCCCCGTCCCGATGTGCTATGCTTCGGAGGAAACATACAAAGCTATCCAAGGGATGTTCCCGTATGCATTCGGCTTAGTCCCGAATACAGGCGGCGCGCTTGCAACGACGGTACCGTTCACAGTAATTGATACAACTCCGTTTACAATCGGCGATGCGATCATCGAGCCGATACTTCTCGATCACGGCTTGCTCGATGTATTTGGTTTTCGTATAGGGAAGTTCGCATATCTAACTGATTGCAAACGTATCCCCGTCGCATCACGAGAAAAGCTCAAAGGTGTTGAAGTGCTTGTCTTAGATGGCTTACGCTACTCGCCGCACCCGACGCACATGACGATAGAAGAAGCCATAGCCGCATCAAAAGAGTTAGGCGCAAAGACAACCTACCTTACTCACATGAACCACGACATCCTCCACGAAGAAGCCGAACAGAAGTTGCCTGCAAATGTTAGGTTAGCATACGACGGATTAGAACTACAAGTATAACATGATTAAAGCAATCGTTTTCGATCTGGATAATACGTTGGTGGATTTTATGGCGATGAAGACGCAGGCGATCGATGCTGCTACCACCGCTATGGTTGATGCAGGGCTTGAGCTTGAGCGTGCCGAGATAAAAGAGCGTATCGACACTATCTATAAAGAACGCGGTATTGAGTATCAGCAGGTCTTCGACGATCTTATTTTCGGTATCTTCCAGAAGATAGACCACCGCGTGCTTGCCGCAGGTATCATCGCATACCGCCGTGCCCGCGAAGCTGCGCTCAAGCCATATCCGCACGTAACGGCAACACTCATGGAGCTATCGCGCAGAGGCATTAAGCTTGCGCTGCTCTCTGATGCGCCGAGCCGTGAGGCATGGCTGCGGCTATGCTACATTAACTTTCATCATATCTTCTCGAACGTCGTGACCTTCGATGATACAGGCGAGCGGAAGCCATCGCCGAAGCCATTTAACAAAGCATTACAACTGCTCGGTGTAAAACCAGAGGAAGCACTCATGGTAGGCGACTGGCCCGAGCGCGACATCAAAGGTGCAAAAGCTGTCGGCATGAAAACTGCCTTTGCTCGTTACGGCGATACTTTCGGCACAATAGAGCACGATGCAGATTATGAGCTGAAGGATATATCAGAACTACTGAAGATCGTATAAGGTCAAATACCCTTACCCTTTGTTCATTAAGCATTTTTAAGGCACGTCATAGGTAAAGCAGTAGTTAAGTACCTGAATCTATTAACCCTAAGATCAACATCACATGAAAAAACCACCTTTTATCCTCGTTGTATTTTTTACACTATTTACTTCTACTCTAACTTTTGCTCAGATCAAAACAGAAGGCACAAAGACAGAGGTTGATTCTGCAACCGGTCAAGTAAAAACGACATCATATACCGAAGTAAAAAAGGAAGAGGATATCACTCCTCGAACGAACATGATAACTATCAATCCATTGAAGTTTTTCCTGTTCTATAACCTTTCTTACTATCACGGTTTCACAAATAACATTGCTGCAGGTATTGGGGTACAGATGCCAACACTTTCCGGATTATCAGGTTTTGGTGTAAATGCTGAAATGCGTTTTTATCCCTCAAAGAAAGCTCTTCGCGGCTTCTACGTAGCTCCCAATGTTTCGTATAATGCACTCTCATCAGACTTCTCAGATTATGATGAGAATGGAAACCCCACTACTTCTTCCGTGAGTGTAAATTCATTTTCTGTCGGATTATTAGCAGGTTGGCAATGGTTTCCAGGTGATGATTTTGCTATAGGACTTGGTATTGGTTTTGATTACTATTTCTTGTCTGGAGAGGCAAATAATAGAAGCATTTTTAACTCCTTTGATGGCACGGCTCCCGCACTTCGTTTTGATATCGGGTATGCGTGGGAGTAACACCAACAATTGTTGCAAAAAAAGCGCGGTGTAAGTATCGCGCTTTTTTTATTCCAATGAGTATCTACTTTAAACTATACGATTTTA
>JAYUZC010000263.1:0-5057 GCA_043752045.1 Bacteroidota bacterium
CGCTGGTCTCGGAAGCAACAGCACTTTACTTCAAGAAACACAAACTTGCAAAGAACGGTATCTTCATCGGCTACGATGCCCGTTTCGGAAGCCGTGAGTTTGCTATTCATGCTGCGCGTGTTATCGCCAGTCATAAGATTAAGGTATATCTTGCTACCACTATCGTTGCTACACCTGCAACATCACTCGCCATCGTCAAGAAAAAACTTGCAGGTGGTGTAATGATAACAGCGTCGCACAACCCCGCGAAGTATAACGGCTATAAGATAAAAGGTTGGTATGGCGGTGCAGCACTCCCAGATACGATAAAGGTTATCGAAGATCATTGCGCAAAGCTCGAAAAGAAGAACTTCTCTCCAAAGAATCTCCCGTCGCTCGATGAACTCAAGAAGAATAGGCTCATCATTGACCTCGATGCAAAGACGATGTATATCAATGAGCTTAAGAAACTCGTTAATCTTAAAGGCATTGTTCAATCAGGAATAGAGATTGCATACGATCCGATGTATGGCTCGGGCATTGAGACGCTTGAGCATCTTCTTCCAAACACAGGCATTTTGCATAATATCTGGAATCCCGGATTCGGAGGAACACCTCCGGAGCCACTTCCGCAAAACACGAAAGAGTTTTCTGACTTTGTCGTACAGGGTAAGTTCGATATCGGTCTTGTCACAGATGGTGACGCTGATCGTATCGGTGCAATCGATGAAACTGGCAAATTCTTTAGTTCGCAGATGATACTTTGTTTGCTATTAAAATATCTCGTTGAAGTCCGCAAGAAAAAAGGCGACGTTGCTGTAAGCTTATCTGTCACATCAATGATCGATAAGATGTGTTCGCGCTACCGACTCAATGTTATCCGTACACCTGTCGGCTTTAAATATATCACAGAGCACATGCTTAATGGTAACATTCTCATCGGTGGTGAAGAATCAGGCGGTATCGGTATTCCCTCTCTTCATATCCCCGAACGCGATGGATTGTTCAATGGACTTTTGCTTGCAGAAATTTGTGGCCATTATAAGAAGTCACTTGGTGAACTTGTCGCTGATCTTGAAAAACAATTCGGCGCACATAAATACGACCGCTTTGATTTCCATACGACTGAAACTCGTAAGAAAACCGTCCTTGCAAAAGCAAAGAAGGGTTTCTCGAACATCGAAGGTTTGAAAGTCCTTGCTACCGTAACCAATGACGGTTACAAGTATCATCTCGAAGGCGGAGCATGGCTTATGATTCGCACATCCGGCACAGAGCCACTCTTACGCTACTACGCCGAAGCAAAATCAAACGCTACGGTCAAAAAACTTATTGATTTTGCGAAAAAGCTTTAAACCGCCTTTCAAAAATAAACAAGACCATAACGCCCACCACAGCCAGCAATGAAATAATCTCTCCTGTCTGCTCGGCAGATGACTTTTTAAGTGAAAGAGTATAGTTGTGTACACCTGGTGATACCTTGGCATACATCCTTGCGGTCATATCAGTGGTTAACGTGTATTCTTTCCCAGCTTCATCATGAAGTTTCCAAAGTGGAAAGAACTGGCGTTTAATTATGATAGTAACTGTATCTATCGATGAAACACTAAATCGTGTTTGCGTTGTGTTGCGTTCAATTACTTTGATACTGTGCCCCTCATCTTCAGATACTATCTCGAATGCAACTTCCGAATCCTCAGCAAATATTTCAAACATATCCTGAATGTCTTTCGGCGTATTTGCAGCAAAAGTTGTTACGTATTCTGGAACATCGGCATTCCCACGTGAAAGGATATCAACATTCGGAGTATCTTTCATCGTTTGAAACCCACCAAGGGCAGTTGCAAAAGCAAAGATAATTAGTACTACAGCAAAGTATTTTGCTAATATTGGCTTCTTCTTTTCAACTATAAGATATGTAACAGGCAAAGCAAAAATCAAGAGTATATCAAGACGAAATGTAAGCTGGATATATTTCATCAAGGGGAGAAACTCTAAGAGTTCTTTTGACGATGCGAGTTGTATCACTAAGACAAATAGTATTATCCCCAATAACGACATTGCGATATTTTTTGTATGCATGCTCATCTCCTTACGAATGTAAGTAGCGAGTACAAAAGTACATAGACTGCCGAGTATCAGATAAATGATTATTGCTGTATTAAATATTATACCCCTATGATCGTCAAAATCTGTAAACATATCATAACGAAACCCCAATGACTTAATCACGAGCCATAAATGTTCTGTCTTGACAAATTCTTGAAGCTCATAGGAGGGAATAATATACAATGCAGCGAGAAACATACCTATCACACCTTGTAGTAGGACGATACTAAGACGCCTTGACAATCCAAGTCGAATAGGAGCATATATCAAAGCACAGTAGATCATTATTACTGTCGTAGGTATGTTCGTAAGAGCTAATGCAGCCCATGAACAAGAACCGAGTAGTATTGCCTTGTAATAGTATTGCTTATCTTTTCTCGCAAGATACTCAATTGATAGTAATATAAGAGGGATAAAAAGAATTGCAAACTGTTCTGTAAAAGCATTACGAAGATATACATCAACGATACGATATGACGATACAATAAATAGAAGTGATGCTATCAGCGTTGGTTTTTCACTAAACCCAATGAAGGTTACATACTTGTAAAAACAAATCCCCGAAACAAAAACCGAGATTGATGTGACCAAATAATAAAGCGGTACCGTATCTGTTGTGAGATATGAAAAGATCGAAGACACCCAATACGTTAGCGGCGGATAAAAATAAAAACTCGATGAGCCATATCCATAAAATGAATTTGGCATCCAACGCGGATATAAATCACCATTTCTAAATTCTTGAGTGAATTGCTCAAGCCAGTTGAGGTGAATCCATCCGTCATGTCCGATGATTGGGTAAAAAAAAGGGAGGACTATGAAAATACATACGGCACTAAGGCCACCGATATATATTAATCCATTTTGCTTACTCATCTTCATTGCGAAAGTAGATTTTCCTTCATCCATGTTTCTACTTCCTTGGGCTCGTTCGTGGTTTCATCCACATAGACCATAACTGATTCCGCTTCGAGGATGCGCTTGCCATCTCGCTTGCGGTTCATTATCTGCTCAAGAGTTACGCTCGTTCTTCCGACTTTCGCCGCGCGGGTATGAATAACGATCTCATCATCGAACTGTGCAGGAAGAAAATAGTTAATAGCATTACGCACAAAGAAGAACTTGTTGTGATGAGCAAATGTCCCGCTATCCATAGGGATACCGACAACATCGCGGCAGAACTCAATACGCGCAACCTCAAGTATCTCAAGGTATCGCGAGTTATGAACTACTCCCTGTCTATCGCATTCATGCGAACGAACGCGGTAGTCAGTTGAGTAGTGATAGTCTTGCTCTTTGTATTCTGGTTGCATGTTAAGAGAAATGCTCTGCTGTGATATGCGCTGCCTTCTCGCAGTCATCAAGTGACACATCCATGTGGGTAACGGCGCGAATGAGCGTATTGCTCATTTGTGAAAGTCGTACGCCTTTTTCTGTAAGTGATGCAAGTATTGACGGTATATCTGTTCCATCAGGCACGTTCATAATAACGATGTTCGTCTCGACGGTCTTAAGATCAACTTGAAGTCTTGAATTCGCGGCGGAAAGGATTTCTGCAAACCGTTTTGCTTTGTGATTATCCTCTGCAATGCGCTCTTGGTTGTTCCGGAGTGCGTATAAAGCACCCGCAGCAATAATACCGACCTGACGCATTCCCCCACCCCAAATCTTGCGGAAACGCCGAGCAGATTCTATCGTCCCCTTCGTTCCAACTAGACAACTACCGATAGGCGCACCAAGCCCCTTTGAAAAACAGATGGAGATCGTATCAAAGTGTTGTGCATACTCGCTAGGCGTTACACCCGATGCAGCGCAAGCATTCCAGAGCCGTGCTCCGTCAAGATGGTTTACAATTCCCTTCCTACGAGCAAGCGATGTTAACTCTTGTATCCTTTCAAGCGGATATATCCTGCCGCCGCCACGATTGATCGTGTTCTCGATAACAAGCATCCGCGTTCGAGGCATATAGTATGCACTATCACGAATTGTTCCGGCAACTTCATCGGAAGAAAGCAATCCCTTATCACGCGCTTTGATTGGGTTAAGTTGGATACGAGAGAGATAGCTCGCAGCTGTAGTCTCGTAGTTAAATACATGCGATTCTACTTCGACAATAACCTCATCCCCTGGTTGCGTATGCGTTGCAATGGCAAGCTGGTTCGTCATGCAGCCCGTCGGGCAATAGAGAGCAGCTTCTTTCCCAAGGAGTTCTGCAGTCTCGCTTTCAAGCAGCATCACGGTCGGATCTTCGGAGAAGACATCGTCGCCTACCCCCGCTTCTGCCATAAACCTCCGCATTTCAGGCGTTGGCTTCGTTACTGTGTCACTTCTAAGGTCAGTTATCCACATTTCATTAGAAAATAAAGTTTTTTGGAACTTTGACTTAATAAAATTAAGTTTATAGTGCTTTCCAATACAAAAATACGAAGTAATTCGCTTCAAATGTCCACTTCGACAAAACGTCATCGCAATACGCCGCCTCTCCCCCAGATCGGGTTAGACGAGAATGACGTCAAGATTCTGCTTCAGCTCCAGTCTCATGCCCGCAAAAAACGCAATGAGCTTGCCGAAGAGATCGGGCTATCTGTCCCCGCCGTCAGCGAGCGTATGCGTAAGCTCGAAGAAGAACGCGGTATCGTAAAGGGATATTACACAAAGCTCGGCGCTCGTGAACTCGGACTTGACGTTGCGGCATTCATCTTCGTCACCGTCGAATCCTCGACGCTATATCCTGCTTTCTTGGAACATGCAAGCAAGCACCCAGAGATTCAGGAAGTACATGCAATCACAGGCGACGGCTCACATCTACTCAAGATTAGGACGTGGAATACATCAACACTTGAGCAATTACTCTCGGAGATTCAATCTTGGAAAGGTGTGAAAAAGACGCGAACAAACATCGTGCTTTCATCGCCGAAGGAAACAATGGAGCTTCCGATACGGGAGCTATTACCTTAACGATTTTTTAC
>JAYUZC010000264.1:0-5055 GCA_043752045.1 Bacteroidota bacterium
GGAAAGTCTTCTTGATGTCGAGCTTGGCGTTCGTTTGAATACATCTATTGGTGGTGGAGTACTTACCTCATCTCTCGGCGGATACTATATGCCCTTTACTGATGAGCTTATCAAGACAGGCAAGAAAGATAGATTTGGCTCGTCTATTGTCGGAAATGCAGAGAGTACTATCCACATGGGCATTGAATACAACGGAAGATATGCCTACAGCACACTCTTTGAAGTGGGCTTGAACTTCACGCTTAGTAAGAATGAGATAAAACAATTTGATTCGCATACTGACCCGACGCTACCCGTTGGTAAAACACCTATCGGTTTTCCGTCTGTGATGGGGGCACTTGACTTCCATATAAATATCACCGATGGTATCGGAGTTGGTCTTATCGGCAGATATGTGGGCGAGATGTATGGCGATATTAGTAATAGCGAGTATCTTAGAAATGATGCCTACTTCGTAGCCGATGCCAACCTCTCACTCAAACAAAATGACCTGCTTGGACTAAACTTTGTTAAAGTATCTCTGCAAGTAAACAATATCGCAAATACGCTCTATACAAGTTATGTAGAATCAGGTGCAGGGTTCTTCGTCGCCGCGCCGATGAATCTCTATGGTGGTATAGAAATCGGCTTATGATAAGCAAAAAAAACATTGTCATACTCCTTGATGGTGAAGAGCCAACCTATGAGGTTGCTCATTACTTTATTTCAAAGGCAGATATTGTCATAGCAACTGACGGTGCTGCAAAGTATGCACGTGAGATGAATTTTACTCCAACCATCATTATCGGCGACCTTGATTCTATTGATGAAGAGACTCGCACATACTATAATGGTAGCAGTACTACTATCATCCATGAGACAACGCAATACTCTACCGATTTTGAAAAAGCATTGGATCATTGTATTGCTGAATATGAGATCGGTTCAGTTTGTGTGCTGGGAATACATGGTAAACAGACAGACCATCTGATGACAAACTTTAGCGTCTTGCTACGTTACTCAAAGAAGATACCAACGATAAAAGCATACGACGCTACCCTTGAACATTACTTTCTTCATGAAGGGAAGCTTATAACAACTATAGAAAAGTCAGAAAAAACGAAAATATCATTGACACCTTTGCCGATAGCATTTGGTGTAAGAACAGAAGGATTATTCTATCCAATAACCAATGAAGACATGACCTTCGGTGAGCGGGAAGGATTGAGCAATATTCTATCAACTTCTCCGGCGACAATAACTATAGCTTCAGGTGCATTACTTATCTCTGTTCCATTTAGCATTGGTGTATGAAGCAGGCAGTACTCCCTAACCTCTCGACGATTGACCTTTGCATTATCATTGGTTACTTAATAGCAAATGCGGCACTCGGATTTGTCGCATTCAAAAGTAAAGGGAAGGTCAAAAGCGAGATAGAGGAATATGTACTTGCTGGACGGAAGCTGACGCTTCCAGCATTTGTCGCATCACTTGTCTCGACATGGTATGGCGGTATTATTGCTGTTGGTGAGTATGTCTATGACAATGGTATCGTAACGTGGATAGTCTTCGGTGTGCCGTATTACGTTGCAGGCCTTATCTTCGCATGGGTGCTTGCATCAAGAGTAAATTCTGACACCGTTCATCTTTCCATACCTGACCGCTTGCGAGGAGTCTATGGTGTTCGAGCTGGGTATATTGGCGCAGTTGCATCAGCACTAATGACAAGCCCAGCAGCATACATCATGATGCTTGCAACGCTCTATGAGTGGTTCTTTGGTTTCTCGTATGTCTCTACTGTGATAGTAGCATTGGTGAGTTCTATTACGTATTTGTTTTATGGTGGCTTTCGAGCGTCGGTCAGAGCCGATGTATTGCAGTTCATCTTGATGTTTCTTGGGTTTGGTCTTATCATTCCGTTCGCATTTTTTGAATTTGGCGGTTTGTCGTATCTCTCGTCGCACTTACCAGCTTCTCATACAAGTCCATTTGGTAACTTCTCTTTGCTCTATGTGTTGGTTTGGTATCTCGCAGCAATGACGACGCTTGTTGATCCAAATGTTCATCAGCGTGTATTTGCAGTTTCGTCACCAAAGATTGCAAAGAAAGGAATGTACTGGTCAGTCTTCTTTTGGCTTGTCTTTGATTTTATGACCAACGCTACTGGGCTTTATGCCTTTGCCGCTTTCCCAAATCTATCTGAAAGTAAATTCGCATATCCAGCTCTTGCCGAGTATCTTTTGCCTGTCGGCATAAAAGGACTTTTCTATACAGGAATGCTTGCAACAGTATTGAGTACAGTTGACTCGTTCACGTTTACCAGTGCGACTATAATCGGCAGAGATATTCTGTGGCGGATATGGGGAAAGGGAAGAGAAGACAAAGAGAAGCGATTCATTCAAATAGGACTTATCATAACGGCATTGCTATCAGTTATCGTCATCTCACTTTCGACTAAAATATATCTTATCTGGTATTCATTCAGTTCTGTGCTCGTACCAACCCTCCTATTACCACTTACTCTTAGCTATTTTCCGAAGGTAAAACCATCGGGCAAACGGGTCGAAATTGCAATGGTGGTTTCCGGTCTGGTATCCTTATTGCAGTTTGTCATTGGGAATATCAGAGGAGGAAGCGGGGAAGCGCAGTATCTTTTGGGAATAGAACCGATGTTCGTCGGGTTAATTGCAAGCGTAGCGATACTGCTTCCGCCGATACTCAAAAAATGTTATGGATCTGGAATTTGACCATATTGCACTTACAAGCACGAACATTGCTGAAGACATTGAGTTCTACAGGTCTCGCTTCTCGAAAATAGGGATTCTTTATCAGGACGAGTCATGGGCATTCCTTGAAGTTGGAGGAATGAAAATTGCACTGGTCAGTCAAGCTGAGCATCCACCTCACGTTGCGTTTAGGGTCAAAAGCCGCGAATTACTTGAGCAAATGGCAACGACTAATAAAGCTATAATCAAAGTTCATCGGGATAGATCGGAGTCATTCTACGTAAGCGACTCAAGCGGGAATGCCACCGAGATTGTTTTCTACCCTGAAAAAACCTGAAACAATACCTGCGTAATACCGTTATCTTTTGGGGCAAAATTATTGGATTTTCACATATTTATTCTTATGAAAAGACTTCTTTCCTTACTTACACTGTGCATTATTCTTGCCGGAGCTTCGAGCTACGCGCAGGTTATGAAGCCGGTCAAATTCGAGGAGTATGACCTCCCGAACGGCTTGCACGTCATCCTCTATCAAGAGCGCTCTGCGCCAGTTGTGGCGGTTCGTGTATATTACCATGTCGGCTCGAAAGACGAGCGTCCAGATAGAACCGGATTTGCGCATTTCTTCGAACATTTGATGTTTGAAGGGACAAATCAGATAGCTCGTGGGGAATACGGTAAACTCATAGAGGCAGTCGGAGGTGACCTTAATGCTCATACCGCTTCTGATAGAACATTTTACAATGACGACGTACCATCAAACCAAATGCGATTGGCATTATGGATGGAATCGGACCGTATGCATTGGTTGAAGGTTGATTCTGCCGGTGTAGAGACACAGCGTCAGGTCGTCAAAGAAGAACGCCGCAACCGCTATGACAACCAGCCCTACGGCACGTTCTTTTTGAAAATGATGGAGTCGGTCTTCAAGAAAAGCCAATATCATTGGACACCGATCGGTGAAGCGCAATACATTGATCAGTCGGCTATTTCCGAGTTCATTGACTTCTATAAGACCTACTACATCCCGAATAACGCAACATTGGTTGTTGCTGGAGACTTTGAGACAGCCGAAGCAAAGAAAGCGGTCGAAGAGTACTTTGGTGACATTCCAAAAGGGAAGGCCATCGTTAGAGATTATATCCCCGAACCGCTCCAGACAGAAGAGCGCTACATGGAAGTAGCTGAAAAGCATACACCGCTTCCTGCTGTTGCGTATTCATGGAAGACAGTGCCTGACGGCGACAAAGACATGTATCCTCTCGACCTGCTCGTGAATGTTTTTGCTCGGGGCAATAGCTCTCGTTTGGTAAAACGTTTGCAAGATAAGGACCAACTTACCATCAACCTTCAGCCGCTTGCACTGAACATGGAAAAAGACGGCGTCTTTGGCTTCTTAGCTGTTGCAAAAGCCGGTATTGAGATAGATAAGGTGCGTGCCGCAATGGACGACGAAATCAACAAGTTAATCAAAGAGGGAGTCTCTGACGAAGAATACCAGAAGGTAAAAAATCAGACTCTTAAAGACCTCGTTGTGCAGGCATCGAGCATCCAAAACGTTGCGTTTGGCTTATCGCACATGTACACGATCTTCAAAGATACCAAGCGCTACAATACTGAGATAGACCGCTATAATGCCGTTACCAAGCAAGACCTTCAGCGCGTAGCAAAAAAGTACCTCACCAAAGAGGGAAAGAACGTCATCGTTTATACAGTACCAAAAGCTAACTAAAAGAATTTATGAAAAAGTTATTAATTATAGTATTCTCGGTAGTTATAGGATTTAGCGCATCCTTTGCTCAAGGTGCTCGACCAAAAAAACCTGCTGCAGGACCTGTTCCGAAAGCAGCATTTCCACCATTCAGTGACTTCACATTGAAGAACGGTCTGCGAGTTATTCTCGTAGAGGATCACAAGCAGCCAATTGTCTATTTCCGTACCCTAATCATGTCGGGTTCTGCCGCAGACGGGAATGCCGTTGGTGCTGCTACCGCAGTTAGTGGATTACTTCAAAAGGGCACAAAATCAAGAAACGCTGATGAGATCGCAGAGAAGCTTGATTACTACGGAGCCGAGATGGGCGCATCCGGAGGTAATGATAATATCAACATTACCATTAGCTGTCTCAAAAAAGACATGAAGGAAGTACTTCCTATCTATTTTGACGTTATCAAAAATCCTTCATTCCCAAAAGATGAATTGGAGAAGTATCGCAGCCAGACGCTTTCGAGCTTGAAATCCCTTAAGCGCAGCTCTGCTGAACCCGGTCGTCGTCTTGGAAGACGTTTAACCTATCCCGGGCACCCGTATGGTAACTTCGAGACTGAAGAGACTGTCAATGCTTTGACAG
>JAYUZC010000265.1:0-5051 GCA_043752045.1 Bacteroidota bacterium
GACGTTCGTTGCCGGTTTCGTTAGGGGCGCTTTGCTCGGAGCTGTTTTCTTCACAGGAGCTTCGATAGCTGCCGCAGGTTGGCTGACAGGTGTTTCAACTGTGATAGCCGGGATGTTCATCGGTACAGTTGCCGTCTGGACTGCAGGGGCAGTAACAGGGGCATTTGTAGTAGAATGGATAACCGTATTCGTGACGTATCCGCCAACAGCTGATACGGTCACGATACCTGCAGTAATAAGGGCGTTAAGCTTTGTTGCGAATAGCGCCTTGAGACCTGTAACTGCCGGCTTTGCAACAGCGACGGTCGAAGCACTTGCTTCGCCGGCTATTGCCGATGCCGTCCCTACACCGATAGTCGCAAGGATCGCACCTCGCAGATCGCGGCTGGGGAGTGTTGCAAGCTCATCCTGATGGATAACGGTCTTCATCACAAGCTCGGAGCGGAATGCCTTGCGGACACCGTCATTCGAGGCAAGTGAAATCAAGAAGTCCTGTTCGGCTTCGTGAGTTAGCTCGTTATCAATGTATGCGCTGATTTTATCGTGCTGGGTCATGCTTTGTTTTCCTTTTCTTTCAATTCTAACCATGCGCCAATCACCTTACGGAGCCGCTCTCTGGCTCGGTGTGCTCTGGCGCGGACGTTCGCTGTATTCGTCCCCATAATGTCTGCTATCTCATCGTAGCTATAACCGACATATTCGCGAAGTACGAACGATTCCCGCTGCTGCATCGGGAGCTGCGCTAATGCTTTTTGAAGCAACTCGCGCAAGTCTGCCGTTTCGATGTCTCGGCTTCGGATGAACGCATCGTTCTCCTCACCGGCATCGTCAAAACTTGTATAGTTCAAGACCTTGCTATCTCTGATGGCATTGAGGCAGTAGTTACGGGCTATCGTAAAGAGTAGCCCCGAAAACCTGCGTACCTCGATTGTGGTCTCGCCGCGCATCTTGTACATCTTTACCCAGATGTCCTGGAAGACGTCCTTTGCTTCATCCTCGCCGGGCATAAGCCGACAGCAGTAGACAAACAGCGGACGCTCGAAGGCGTCATAAAGGGCGCGGTAGGCAGCGTCATCGCCTGCCAAAAAATTGTGAAAGAGCTGCGTTTCCCTGTCAAGGGTTATTGGCTGATTCCCCGGTTCGGAGTCGTCTCCCGAAAGTACGCGCTCGACATGTGCCGTCACATCGACGGCGCCACTTGTTCGCGCTTTCTTTCCAAATTTCACGGTTCGCCAGCTTATTTCGTACTTATAAGACACGGCTCAAAGCCGATTTGTTAACATGATATTGACATTTTTTAGGGCAAAGAATCATATTTTTCTGCCACGATTCCCCACCAGAGTTTCCTCATTATCACCTGTAAGTCTCTAATAATTCAACACTATAATTGTGCACCACTCGGTGAATCGGGTTGCGGGCTTCGGGTATCGGGTTTCATGGGGTGCTGTAAATGTACACATTTTGGGTAAGGTTGTAGGTTACACGGGTTGTGGGACGGACTTTAGTCCATCATGCACCATCGACGAACCACGATTCAAGAAGGACGAACTTTGACATACAAAAATACGAAATTTTCAAGTCGAAAAAAAGATGCCTACGCCGCCACAACCTCAAATTTCCTATAACCTGCTTGGCTATAACAGGATACACTATCCACAATTTATCCACATCAGCTTTTTGCCCAATTCCAATCTATTTTGGTCAGTTTGGATGAGCACCTATAACTTCAAAATCCCATTAATCCTTAAATCCGATAAATCCCAGTCCGTATCTTTGCATACCCACAATGGCTGATATTTTCATCTCATACTCTCGCCGAAACTCCGAGCAAGCGCTTTCGCTTGCTGAGCGGCTGCGTGCTTCAGGTGCGAATGTATGGATGGATACTGCCGCGCTTGCTGCTGCCGAGACATGGAGTGCGGAGATCGTCAATGCCATTGAGAAATGCACGCATTTTATCTTACTACTTTCGGATGATTCGGTCGCAAGCATAAATGTGACGAAAGAAGTATCGCTTGCATCAGAAGCAAAGAAAACTATCGTACCTATTGAAATTCATCACTGCGAACTTAATGCTGCGATGAAGTATGCGCTCGCTGGCTTGCAGAAGGTATCTCTATCGGACGAAGTCGCACTTGTGCGAGCATTAGAGAAACTTGGCATCAGTGGCACGGATTTTCAGTCCGTGAGTGGGGCACCCCCTGAACGGACTGAAGCCCGTTCCACTACTATCCGCATTGCCGTTCTTCCATTCGAAGACCAATCACCGGCACATGATAACGAGTGGTTCTCTGATGGCTTAACCGACGAACTCATCAGTACACTTGGCAAACTTGACCAGCTCTTTGTCGTTGATAGCAAATCGTCTGGAATGTATAAAGGGGCGAAATTACAGACCAAAGAGATTGCATCACAGCTTGGCGTTCGTTACATTGTACATGGTGCGGTTCGTAAAGCAGGAGAGAAAATACGAATTAATGCTTCTCTTATTGATACATCGACAGGTGTAACGCTCTGGGATGAAAAGTTTAACGGTACGATGGAGGATATCTTCGAGATACAAGAGAAGACGGCTATTGATATTACACAAGGGTTAAAGATCAAACTTACAAAAGAAGAAGTAGCGGAAATAGAAGAGAAGGGCACAAATAATCCGGAAGCATACGAGCTATATCTTCGTGCACAGTCGAGTGTAAGCGTTTCTCATGAAGATATTATGCATAGTATTGATCTCTTTACGCAAGCAATAGCGATAGACCCAAGTTTTGCTGAACCATATGCCGGTATAGCGGTCTCGTATGCAAATTACTATCGTGGTCACGGACGAAAACCGGAAACACTTCAGCTTCAACGCGATGCAACAGAACGGGCAGTCGCAATTGCACCTACACACAGTAAGACGTACAATGCACTCGCGAACCTGTACGCGAATCTTGGTGAACATGAAAAAGCAATAGAGACAGCAAAGAAGATGGTTGCACTTGCACCAAAAAACCCCAGACCATATTCGGTTGTGGGGTTTATGTATATGGCAGCCGGAAATTTCTTTGAAGCACGAAAATGGATAGAAAAAGCGCTTGCTCTTGATCCAGGTTCTCTCAATGACCATAATAACATTACAGTCTGCTGCTACTTTATCGGCGATAAAGTATTGATGAAAAAATGTGTACTCTCCTCACAACCCCACTATGAGCAATTCCTTGCGCTGCACCCTAATGATCAAGCCATCCGCTCAAACTATATGCTCGCGTTGGACCTTATTGGTTTGTCTGACGAAAGTATGTGGCAAGCAGAGCGGCTTCTGGCACTACCCGAACCTCTCGGACTTACGATTTATCAGGTTGCTAGCGTCTTTGCTCATCACGGTAAGATAGAGCGTGCAATAGAATGTCTGCGAATCGCAGCACAAAAGGGGACGATGAACTTTAATGAATTACGGACCGACAAAGAATTCTTCGGTCCACTGCAAGAACTCCCGAACTTCGAGGAGTTAGTAACTGAACTTGAAGTGTTAGTAGCACAATCTAATGACTGATATTTTTATTTCATACTCGCGGAAAGACTCAGAGCCTGCACTCGCGATCGCAGCGAAGTTAAGGACCATCGGCGTGAACGTCTGGATGGATACTTCATCGCTCACGGCTGCCGAGACCTGGAGCGCAGAAATCGTAGCAGCGATACGGGACTGCCATACTCTTATCATTTTGCTCTCCCCTGCATCTGTAGCTTCCAAGAACGTGATGAAGGAGGTTGGCCTTGCCTCCGAACGCGACAAACGAATAGTCCCCGTCGTCCTGGAACAATGTGAACTTGGTGATGCTCTGGAATATGCACTTGCCGGACTTCAACGTGTCAATCTCTCGGATGATGAAGCAATGAGCCGAGTCTATGGCAAACTGGGCGGTGTCGTCGTAGAACTCCCGAAACAACCCGTCGATCAAGCTGCCGATCCATTCTCACCGGACCTGATTAGGATCGCCGTTTTGCCGTTCGAAGATCAATCACCTGGCCATGACAACGAGTGGTTCAGCGATGGCCTGACCGATGAACTCATTTCGACGCTCAATAAGCTTGATGCGCTGTTCGTGCTCGACCGAAAATCCTCACAGCTTTATAAAGATGCCAGGACCTCCGTGAAGCAGATAGCGGCCGAGCTTGATGTCCGCTATATAATTACCGGTGCTGTACGTAAGGCAGGCCAGAACATCCGTGTCCATGCATCGCTTGTCGAGGCAACTGCCGGCGCAACCATTTGGGACGAGAAGTTCTCCGGCACAATGGAAGACATCTTCGAGATTCAGGAGAAGACGGCACTTGATATTGCCGAAGGCCTCAAGCTGCAGCTCACGCCCGCTGAAACCTTGATGCTCGAAGAGCGGATGACATCCTCCGCGGAAGCGTACCGGTTGCTCCTACTGGCACGTGAGAGGGCCAATCATTTCCAAGATTCAGCTGGTGGGATCAAGCATCTTTTGCATGCAATCAGGATCGACCCGCAGTTTATCACCGCGTACAGCATGCTCTCAATTGGGTATTCAAATCAGTATCGCGCTTCGAACCCGAAAGATCACAATCTATTGGAGTTATCGAAGCAGGCGATGGAGCACATCAAAGTGATCAATCCCAAGTCGGCTTCCTATTATGGACCGCGAGCAAACTACTATTTGAATATCAATGAGAATGACCTTGCTCTCGACATGGCAACCAAACTCGTCGAGCTCCGGCCAAAGCATTTTGTCTCGTACTCTATTCTCGGATTTATTCAAGACGCGCTCGGCAATTACCGAGAATCGATGCATGCATTTCAACGGGTAGTCGAACTCGACCCGGCGACCACGACGCACTATTTTAAATTGGCTTTGGCGGCATTCAGGATTGGTGAGCAAGATCTGGTCGCCTTGTGTTGGCAGAAGAGTCGCTCGTTGTATGAGCGTGCCATGGCGGCACACCCTGATAGTATTCAACAAAAAATTGAATTTATGAATCTTGCGATGTTCGCAGGTGCCGACGAATTGAGTGTTCAGTTCGCCGAAGAGATCGATCTCGTCCCC
>JAYUZC010000266.1:0-5036 GCA_043752045.1 Bacteroidota bacterium
GAACAGAAACATCATTTGTCGTTCTTCAGAAAGCTCGCGAGCTTGAAGCGCAAGGAAAAGACATCGTCCATCTTGAGATTGGCGAACCAGATTTTGATACCGCCCCAAACATCATCGCTGCAGCAAAGGAAGCACTTGATAACGGGTTTACGCATTACGGGCCTGCTCCAGGGCTTCCCGAAGCACGTCGAGTTATAGCGGAGGTTGAGGGCAGACGTCGTGGTCTGGAGTTTACTTCGAGTGAAGTAGTTATCTCTCCCGGTGCAAAGCCCATCATGTTCTATGCTATCATGGCGTCAGTTGACCCTGGTGATGAGGTTATCTACCCGAACCCCGGCTTCCCGATCTATGAAAGCTGTATCGAGCTTGCAGGTGGTGTCGCTGTCCCTCTTCAACTCAAAGAAGAAAAAGGATTCAGCTTTGATATTGAAGACCTCAAGAAGCTCGTCTCGCCAAAGACGCGGATGATAATCATCAACTCGCCGCAGAACCCGACTGGCGGCATCCTGACGATGGACGACTTGAAGGCGATAGCAGAGATTGCAGTCAAGAACGACATCATGGTGCTTTCTGATGAGATATATGGCAGAGTTGTCTATGACGGATTTGTCAATCACTCCATCGCAACGCTTCCGGGAATGCGCGAGCGTACCATCATACTTGACGGTTTTTCAAAGACGTATGCAATGACGGGCTGGCGTCTTGGCTTCGGAATTATGCCTGCTGATTTTGCAGCAGTATGTGCGAAGCTCCAGACTAACGTCCCGAGCTGCGCTACAACTTTTGTGCAGATAGCAGGTATGGAAGCATTAACGGGTCCGCAGGACTGGGTTGATGAAGTCGTGAAGGAATTCAAACGCCGGCGTGATTACATCGTTGATGCGCTGAACTCCATTCCCGGCTTCAAGTGTCATAAACCGCTCGGCGCGTTCTATGTATTCCCGAACATCACAGGTACAGGACTTGACTCGCGTACCATCGCCGACAAGATACTCTACGAAGCGAACGTAGCGTGCCTATCTGGTACATCATTCGGTGCCTACGGCGAGAACTACATCCGCTTCAGCTACGCCAACTCCATCGAGAACATCGAGAAGGCAATGGGCAGGATTAGGACGCTGTTCGGGGCGTAACATATATCTTCTGACTATAGTATGAGTAGGAGAGAGCAGATTTTTGAGCAAGTAATGTCTGGACGATCTGATTCCAACATCAGATTCTCCGAACTTTGCTCACTTCTTGACTCGTTAGGACTTGAAAGCAGGATAAAAGGAAGCCACCATATTTACTGGAAAGAAGGGCTTCAGGAAATTCTTAACATTCAGCCACTTGGTTCAAATGCAAAAGCATATCAAGTCAAACAGGTACGTAACTTTATACACAAGTATAGATTAGGGCTACAATGAAATCACTTTATGAAATTATCATCTACTGGAGCCAGGAGGATGCTCGATTTATAGCTGAAGTCCCGGAGCTTAGCGGTTGTATGGCAGATGGGCTTACTCGGGGTGAAGCATTAATTGCTGCCGAGCAAGTTATTGAAGATTGGCTCGAAACGGCTACTATGCTTGGGCGGTTGATTCCAGAACCCAAAGGCAAACTGATGTATGCCTAATACTCACATTTATACTTCAGGACGGGTTTTAACCCGTCCTTTTTGTTTGGGATAGATTATTGACCTTGCGGATGTTCAAGTTATGTTGTATATTTGCTAAAAAGACATAGCTATGAAACTGCTGTCATATTTCGTGTTCTTCGTGATCATCTTTCAGGGGATTAGTGCGTTAGGTCAGCAGAAGATAATGGTTGGTGATACAGTAGTCGTTTATACACTACAGTTTCCATATAAGCATCCAGTATATAATTGCTACTATCCTTCAATAAGCTATGATAGCATAAGTGAATCACCTGACTTTTCATTGTTTACTGAATGGCCATATGACAAAGTTGTTACAGCCCACCCTCAACAAACCGGAGTTACTTCTAATGTATTTGAAGGATCGTTATATGGTGCATGGGACTGTAAACCTGAACACACAGAATTATCAGTGCTTTTGAAAGTCGAAGGCATTGACTCAATGACCACGGTAAAGATAGTTTACCCTTCAGTAGTACAACCAATAGATACCAGTGCAAGTCAGTATCTTCCAAATATCGTCGGTGCGTTTTTTTCAATGTATAATAATGTATCCGACTCATCTACTTTTTCCAATTGGCAACTTGTGGTAAGTGATTCTGCTAAGCTAACTTTTACGATTGATACTGCAGGTACAGAATTGTCTTCGTATCTCATGGAGCCATTTACTCGGAAGAGACAACTGAACTTTACATTCACGACAGAATTGACACCAGTAGAGACAGAGCGTGTATTCCCTGCGAAGTTACTTACTACTGTTACCACAGCAGGAAAGGATTCTATATATGAGAATGCTCTCCTATTCCGATTCCCGCCTCTCCAACCAAAAGGTGTACACGGTATAACGAGTGAAGATGCGATGACTGTCTCTATCTCACCAAACCCAACAGAGATGAATACCACACTATCTTTTGCACATAATAAGTTGGAAGCTGTTCGTATTGAACTCCACGATGTACTTGGCTACAAAAGGGTGACGCTTGCTGATGGAATTTACGAGAGTGGCATCCATACCATCCCTATAGATACCAAAGACCTGCCGCAGGGTAGTTACTTCGTAAGATTGCAAACGAGCGGACAGGTTGTAACGAAGAAGTTGATAGTGAGATAGTTTATAGAGGGTTTATTTTAGGATTTTCTTTCCCGTCTTTGCGTTGTTCTTTGCGCTTGTGTCACCTCGTATGATTTGATGAAAATACTTCTCTTCTTCGTTCTTGCTCTTACAACATCTGCTATTGCACAGCCGTCGGATTACTGGCAGCAGCATGTATCCTACCAAATAGAAGCGACGCTTTTGGATTCTATCCATTCACTTGAGGGAAAGCTGCAGGTTGTCTATACGAACAACTCACCCGATACGCTGCGGGAAGTTTACTTCCATCTCTATAACAATGCCTTTCGTCCTGGCTCGATGATGCATAAACGTGCACAGGAGTTGAACGACCAAGGGCTTTTACAACGCTTTGAGAGATATAAGTCACCTGCTGATTGGGGTGGATATACTATAAAAAGTGTTTATAGAGCTGTCCATGAGATAAAAACTGATGATTCTAACTATAAGGTACATCCTTATGATATTATTGATAAAAATACGAATAAAAATCCGAATACCATAAGCAAAATAACCCCTCACGAATTAGACTTGTCTAAATTGGGTAAGCTGGATTATGTGATTAACGGGACGATAATGAAGGTTAAACTTGACTTGCCATTACCACCTAAGGGAGGTAAAGTGGCTATTGCATTCAACTTCTTCGAGCAGATACCACGCCAAACACGCCGCAACGGATGGATGAACGCCGATAGCATTGCATATTCAATGGCGCAGTGCTATCCGAAAGTATGCGCGTATGACCGTGAGGGTTGGCATAATCAGGAGTATATCGGTCGTGAGTTCTATGGTGTATGGGGTGAGTTCGATGTGAAGCTAACCGTTCCTGCGAAGTATTGTGTCGGCGCAACTGGGCAGGTGCAGAACCCTGATGAAGTCAAATGGGGATATGAAAAGATCGCTAAAGGTGAGAAGATGGGAGTTGTCTATCCGAAAGATTACCAGAGAGGTGGAGACATCACTTGGCACTTCAAGGCATCGAACGTTCATGACTTTGCGTGGGTAGCACATAACTACATTCATGAGTGGGATACGTGGAGCGATACCGTTACAGTCCATTGCCTCTATAAAACCAATGAAGAGAAAGAGTGGAAGCAGGCGATGAAGCATACATTTGCTATGCTTGAGCATCACTCGAAGGCGATCGGCTGGTATCAGTACCCGAACTTCTATAATACGCATTCAGGTGATGGCGGTATGGAGTATCCGCAACTTATTATGGATGCCAGCCCGAATGCCGGACTCATTATGCACGAAGGTGCTCACCAGTGGTTCTATGGTATGCTCGGTAGTAATGAAACACGGTACGCATTCCTCGATGAAGGATTCAGCGAGTTTCTGGAGATGGTCGGTATGGAATCATACTATGGCAGGCACAACGAGCGCTCGCCGCACAGAGATACTTCATGGCTGACAAAAATGTTCATCCCTGAATATGATACCAGACGCAATTATTATTCTTCGTATCTTAATCTTGCAACAGACGGATATGAAGAGCCACTAATGATACCGCATGATTGGGCGCGTGAAGGAGTGAATTCAGGACAGGTGTATTTCAAGACTCTGAACGGTCTCGCGCAGCTTGAGTATGTGCTTGGTGATTCCATCTTTTGGGCAGGTATGAAGGAGTACTTCCGTCGCTGGTGCTTCAAATCTCCAAATCTTAATGATTTCAAACGTGCAATGGAGGACGTAAGCGGCACAAAACTCGATTGGTACTTTGATCAGTGGTTCCATACGACACGGACAATAGATTATAGTGCTAGTAGTCTTTCATCGGAAGAACAACCTGACGGTACTTATAAAACAACTGTCGAAATAGATAATAATGACGTTGCCGTTATGCCTATTGACCTAACACTTCATTACGACGACGGCACAACAGGCAAAGCAACCATCCCACTCGCTATGAACCAGGGTGCAGGATATAAAAAGCCTGAAGCCGGTCGTCTTTTTTTCGAGCCATGGGACTGGGTAAGTAAGAGTTATGAGGGAAGTATTGCCACTCCTAAGGAAGTTAACTTTTATTATATCGATAGTTCTTGTCGACTGATGGACCTCAACCGTGGAAACAATCTTGGTTTTACTCCATTCTTGGGCTTTATAAAACAAAATGGAGGGGCTGGTAGTATTGGATTGTTAACACAATACCACAATACACCTCCGCTTTTGGGTGGATATAGTGTATTTCGGCCTATTGTTTGGTATGATGAAGTTTCAAAAATGAACTTTGGGATTGGGGTAATTGCAGGTGTAAGCAGACGTGTGAAGGTTGATGCGAAGTTTCTT
>JAYUZC010000267.1:0-5011 GCA_043752045.1 Bacteroidota bacterium
TATTGGTATCATTGGTGCTACGGTCATGCCGCATAACTTGTACTTACACTCCGCCCTTGTACAAACTCGACAATTCGAGCAGACGACGATTGGGAAGAAACTTGCATGTAAGTTTAATTTTATTGATTCCTTCATTGCACTTAATGGGGCATTCTTTATCAATGCAGCCATCTTGATATTAGCAAGTGCAGTGTTTTTTACTCGTGGAGTACAAGTTACAGAGATAGAGCAGGCACATGAACTTCTTTCTCCACTCTTGGGGACGACGATGGCAGGTATACTATTCGCCGTAGCACTCCTTGCAAGCGGACAGTCATCAACGATTACTGGTACCCTTGCGGGGCAAATTGTTATGGAGGGGTTTATTAAGATTCGTCTTAGACCAGCTATCAGGAGGATGATAACCCGCTCTCTTGCTATCATCCCGGCGTCGATTGTTATCTGGACGTTCGGTGCATCATCAACGATTGACCTATTGATTCTTAGTCAAGTGATATTGAGTATGCAGCTTTCTTTTGCGATTATACCGCTTATCCACTTTACAAGTGATAAAAAGATAATGGGTGAGTTTGCAAATAAGCTATGGGTGAAGATAGGGGCATGGCTTACAGCAGCGATTGTTCTCTCGCTTAACCTTAAGCTACTCTTTGATAAAGAACTTGAAGCATTATCCGGCACGGGAACGATGCAAACCATCGGATATATTGCACTACCGTTTTTAATCGGACTTATTTTCTTATTATTTTATATTCTTCTAAAGCCATTTATTTCAAAGAGCAGCTTTACGAGAAACCTTGAAACAGTCGCACCGAGTTACCCTAAAGTCGAAGGGGTTATTTCATCGGATGCAACAATAAAATATGCTCGCATTGGTATCGCTATTGAAGGATCTAAAAAAGATAAAGAACTTATTGAAAAGGCATTTACCTTTGCTGATACAAATGCGGAGTTGATATTAATACATGTTATCAGTACTGCTTCGGGTTTCTTCAACAAAGAGCAATCGCTTGACTCGGACTCGCGTGCAGGAGAGGTATATCTTGATGAACTACGTCGGACTATTCAAGCCCCTGAACACGTCAAGGTCAGAGCTGTCATAGGGTACGGTTTGGCACCTGTTGAACTCATACGAATTGCACAAGAGACGAATATCGGTATTCTTATGATGGGTTCACACGGACATCGCGGGCTTTCTGATGTTCTTTATGGGACGACAGTTTCACCAGTCCGCCATGCACTCACCATTCCAATTTTTATTGTTCAATGAAGATATATACAAAAACAGGTGATGACGGAACGACGTCACTCTTCGGTGCAGGACGAGTGCAAAAATACTCTGCACGAATAGAAGCGTATGGCAATATTGACGAAACAAATGCCCTCATTGGTATATGCAGAGAACAAGAGGGAGCAGATATATTTAAAGAAGAGCTAATACGTATTCAGCAGCTACTCTTTGTCTTGGGTGCTGACCTTGCGACACCGCTTTCAGTCGAAGTCACATACAATATACCTCGCATTGATGAACATGATGTAGTATGGCTTGAGAAGCTTATTGATAAACACGATAGCCAGCTTCCAGAACTTCGCAGCTTTATTCTTGCTGGCGGCTCATCACTTGCCTGCTTTTTTCATCAGGTGCGAACTGTCTCTCGTCGCGCTGAACGTTCAATGGTACTTCTTGCCGGGAGCGAGGAGATTACACCCCATGATATCCCGTTTATCAATCGTCTATCTGATCTATTCTTCGTGTATGCCCGACGCGCCAACCAGATACTCGGTGTAGCTGATACGGAGTGGGATGGCAAAAAGCCGTTATGAGTATTTTACCCACTTTAATACTTCTTTTATCGTATATTTTTTACCGTACATAAGTATGCCGACACGGTATATCTTTGCCGCAAATGTTATTAGGAAGAAGAATGTCGCTCCCATTAAGACAAATGATAGACCGATCTGCCATAGAGGTGGCGTCTCACTAAATATCCTTCCAGTCATTAATATAGGCGAGAAGAAAGGAATAAGTGAGAGTATTACGCTTGAAGTAGATGATGGCGATTCAATGACCGGTGATAATGCAAGAATTGACATCACAACGATAATCGTAATTGGCATTGCAATTGACTGTGCATCGCTTGCTTGTTCAACCGTTGCTCCCGCTGCTGCGTAGAGCGTTGCATAGATAAAGAACCCACCAAGAAAGTAGAAAACAAAATAGACAAAGTTGAGGGGAGAGAAGGCAGAAAGCGCGCCCATTTGAGAAAAGATCATCGGCAACGCACCGAAACTTACGACTCCCATCATCAATGCCCATGCGGCTATTTGCAGCAATGCTGCAAGCCCGATGCCGAGGATTTTTCCCAGTAAAAGATCACGAGGTTTAACCGATGCGGCAAGTATCTCAATGATGCGCGAGCTTTTCTCTTCGATTACACTCTGCATGATGATTGAACCGTAGATAAGAAGCGTAACATAGAGAAGCATACCAGACATATACCCAGCAATATAGCTAAAGCCGTCATCTTTTGCTTCTTCGGAAACCGTTACTTTCACTACATCAATATCAGTATTCTCTGATACGTTTGATACGAGTTTCGGATCAATCCCTTTTTCTTGAAGTCGAAGCTGTATGAGAATCTCCTCATATCGTTTTGAGACAACTCGCCCAATAGAGAAGTCTGTCGTATTGCGTAGCTTTAATGATGGTTTTGAGGCCAGGTTTGTAATAATATCTTTCGGTATAACAAATACACCTTCTACTTTTTTTGCACTGATCTGCTTTTTCGCAGAATCAGTCAGTGCTTCGGTTGTACCTTGAATGTCCATCAGAGAGAAGATAATATCCTTCTGAAAATTCTTCGAGAAAGAGGTGTTGGCAGTGTCCTTATTAGTCTCAATGAGCTTCGGCGCGATAAGACCAGTTTCATCTATGACATAGATGTGCTTCTTTTCATCACTATTGAGCGTAGCGATGAACATTGGTATCAGTGCCGTTGAAGCCAATAGAAGAGGTGCAAGCAGTGTAAGAATGATATACCCTTTGGAGCGTACCTTCTGTAGGAACTCATGCTTGAAAACGATAAAAATCTTGCTTTGTGACATTGTTGCTCCTTAGTGTTGTTTGACTGCTTCGAGAAATATCTCTTTGAGAGGTGGTTCGATTCGCTCCCACCGCGTAATCTCGGCTTGCTCGGCAAGCGCACGGAGTACATCGTTATTCTTGGAGTCATCGAATAGCTCGAAGAGCAGTTCGTTATTATGCTTTTCGGCGATACGGATAGGGAAGGATGCGAGTACACTTTCGTCGGGCAGTGTGCCGGAGAAATTTACTTTGATAAAATTCTTGCCGTAGCGTTTCTTCACATCACGAAGAGTACCGCTCAAGACTATCTTACCTTGATGTATCATAGCAATATCATCACAGAGTTGTTCGACCTGTTCCATTCGGTGAGATGAGAGGAGAATCGTCCGTCCCTTCTTCTTTTCCTCCATGATAATATCGTTGATGATCTCGGCATTGATTGGGTCGAGACCTGAAACCGGTTCATCGAGAATAAGAATTTCTGGCTCATGAAGCAGGGTAACGATAAACTGCAGCTTTTGCTGCATCCCCTTTGAAAGCTCGTTGGTCTTTTTCTTTGTCCAGGAAGTTATCTCGAAGCGTTCAAGCCAGTAGGTAATATTTTTCTTAAGTGTCGCCTTATCCAACCCTTTCAATGCACCTAAATACTCTAATTGTGCAGTAACGGTTAGCTTTCTGTATAACCCTCGCTCTTCGGGCATGTAGCCAATCGTGTCTTGGTGTTTGGCTGCTTGGGGTTCTCCGAAGATTGAGATTGTGCCTGAATCAGGCATAGTGATGCCATTGAGCATACGGATGGTTGTGGTCTTCCCTGCGCCATTTGGTCCTAAAAGCCCAAAGATAGAGCCTTTTGGCACGGAAAATGAGACATTATCAACTGCTTTGACCGTCCCATAGGTTTTTGAAACAGAATCCAGTGTGATTGCAGACATTCGTTGGATAAGATAGAAATTTTGACAAAAATACGACTTTGCATCGAGTAGGTTACAAATGCAAGAATCTTGATAATTTATGCCTCAAATATTTGGAAATTGGCTATATTTTCCGTATATTGCAGTGTCCTTAATGCTGGAGAAGTGTTGATGTTCGGACGGTCGCCTTTTCATATACGCTTTAACTTTGCCACAGCCCTGATCTGTTTGGTATGTGTACTTTATTCTACCGATTCAATTGCCGGCTGGCAGCGCATTGCAACATTTTCACGTTTAGTTGGAGCAGGGTATTTTTTTAATGCACAACGCGGCATTATCACTGTAGATGGTGATTTTGGCGATGTTTTTTCAGGTATCCCATCTGCTCCTCCTCAAATTTGGCGCACCTATAATGGCGGACTAACGTGGCTGCAATCTGTTGTTCCTCCAGGCTACACAGGTACATCGTTCAATGACGTTTTTATGAAAGACTCGCTCAATGGCTGGGTCGTCTTTGAAGTAGAGTATAGTAACCAAAATATGTGGCGAACCACAGACGGTGGTGTTACATGGTTTGAAGTCAACGGATTTGTTGAAGAAGCCACATCTGTTTACGAGACTTCAAAAGGAGTCCTTTATACACATCGCGGGCTTCAACCCGGAGATGATCAGGGAATATTCGTCTCAAGAGATAAAGGTGCTTCCTTCGGAAAACTTCAAAATATGGCTTTTAATGGGCTTGACTTCGTTGATGATGATCATGGTGTCGCCTCTACCTTTGATTCTGTAACACTTTTTACCAATAATGGAGGTGACTCATGGTTTCCTACTTCACAGAGAACTGAAGCGTGGGGTGTCTATGGAGAAAAAGGAACATCCAATTTTGTCATTGCCGGTGAGCAGCGAGCTGGCTCACCAAGTACATTTACAACGATTGTCCGTTCAAGTGACTATGGTCTAACATGGGGAAGTCTGGTATCACTACCGCTTCGAAACACCGGCCATATTGAAGGAGTTG
>JAYUZC010000268.1:0-4996 GCA_043752045.1 Bacteroidota bacterium
CTGGCCTGCTCCGCCACGCAATGGGTCAGCAATATCAAAGTTATTAAATGATACACCAAGAGAGCCAAGCAAGCCCTGCGAACCGCCATAACCAATAGATGCATTGAATGTATCACTTGAGCGCTCTTCGACGTTGAACGTTACATCAACCTGCGTAGCATCGGGCACGAAGTTCACCTTCGGTTCAAGCTTTTCTTGATTGAAATAGTTAAGCTGTGCAAGTTCACGAAGCGATCGGATGATTGTCGAACGGCTGAACGCATCACCCGGACGTGTATAGAGCGTACGACGTATCACAAAATCTTTCGTCTTTGTATTTCCGGCAATATCTATATTGCGGAAATAGAAACGTTTGCCTTCCTGAACGCGGACTGTAATGTCAATAGAATCTGAACCGACGACGGTCTCATCTTTTGAGACATTGACAAGGTAACCGCGATCATAGTAAAGTGAGCCAACATCTGAGAAATCTGGTGAAGGACCTTTCAAGTTCATGTCGAGCTTTTCAGCATCATAGAGGTCGCCTTTACGCATACCTATGCCGTACATGATCTCCTGTTCGGTAAACACTTCATTGCCTGCAATACCAATGTTGCGAAGATAGTACTGATTACCTTCATATACATTGATAATAATGTTCAGGTCTTCTCCTCTTGTGACCCAGAGTGAGTCAGAGAGTATCGTTGCATCCCGAAACCCCTTCGAGCGGTAGAACTTAATGAGTCCTTTCTTATCTGCTTCGTACTTTTTTTGGTCAAATGTTCCGCTTGAGAAAATATGCCACCATTTCTTTTCTGATGTTTCATCGAGTGCCCCGCGCAGATCATCAGAAGTCATTTTACTGTTACCGGTGAAATTAATATGGCGAACGATGATCTCTTCTCCCTCGGTTATAGCGTAATTGAGATGTACTTTCCCGTTCGATAATTTTTCGGAGCTGACGACAACATCAGCATATTGATAACCTTCTTTTGCATAGAGTTCTTTTATGAGCCGTTTGACATTATCGACCGTCCATGGACGAGCAAAATCATTTTTGTAGAAAGGTATAAGCTTCTGAATGTCTGCATTAGAAACATTTTTATTTCCTGTGAAGGTAACCGTATCAATGCGGGGAAGTTCTTTTACTTTTATCGTCAAGAAGATGCCATCTTTGCCATCTGCTTGCGTTGATATTTTATCGACGACAATATCCACATCACTAAAGATATTTTGACCCCAAATACGGTTTGTTGCGCGACGGACATCATCGGAGGGAATGGTAATGGTTTGTCCTTTTCCGAGCTGGCTTTGTGCAAGGATCGTCTCGGCGCTGCCTGACTCATTTCCCTCGACCAATATACCCATGATGATATATTCTTTTTCGGCGGGTTGTGCAAATGAGATGTTTGCACAAAGTAAACATATAAAAAATAAAAGAGCGATGCGTTTTGTCATTCTGGGGAGGGCTAATTATTACCTTTTGTAAGAGCGTTCACCATCTTTTTGAGATACGATTCCTGTGAAGCAGGAAGTTCACTGGGTTTACGAATCTGATCTCCGGTGAGTCCGAAGCGTCGTTCACGTCGCTGGAAGTCACGAATAGCTTCATATAAATGCTCACGTCGGAAATCAGGCCACGCGATCTTTGTTACGTATATTTCACTGTATGCCATCTCCCAAAGCAAGAAGTTCGAGAGGCGCATTTCGCCCGACGTACGTATCATCAGATCAGGGTCAGGTAAATTTGCTGTCGTAAGGTAACTCTTGACGAGGTCATCGTTGACGTCTTCGGGCGAGAGCTTTCCTCTGCGGACATCCAGCGCCATCATCTGCATTGCACGGACAATATCCCACCTGCCTGAATACGACAGGGCAAGGGTAAGTGTAAGTCGGGTATTGTGAGCAGTGTTATCAATTGCATCAAAGAGGTCGTTCTGGACTTCCTTCGGAAGTGCATTGGTCTGACCAATGACGTTCAGCCGCACACCATTCTCGCGCATTTCCTCAAGTTCTTCATGCAGCATTTTCCGCAATAATCCCATCAACATCGAGACTTCTTTGCCAGGACGCTTCCAGTTCTCTGTGCTGAATGCGTAGAGCGTCAGGTGGCTGATCCCGAGCTCACGGGCAGAGCGAGTTGCGTCGCGGACGCTTGCAATACCTGCCTGATGCCCCGCAGCGCGCGGTAAGCCGCGCTCTTCAGCCCACCGGCCGTTACCATCCATAATGACGGCAACATGCGAAGGTATCTTACCCGAGCGTACAAGCTCGTTCTGGACGATCTTATCCTCTTGGGACTGTTCGTACGGTTCGGGCTTAAAAAGATGTTTGAAAAGTGATGCCAAGCTAAATCCAGTAGGTTATTGCACAACCTTAAACACGCCTACAAACCCCGTAGGTTCGGGAAAAATTGATGACTAACGACTTATGTGCTTGCTTGAGAAAGCAGGGCTTCAGCTATCTCCTTAGTTGTCGCTTCTGCTATTAAGCGTATTATTGGCTCTGTATTTGACGCTCTTACATGCAGCCAGCTCTTTCCGAAATCGAAACGGAGACCGTCTTCTTCGTTAACATGTATTGCTTTCGATGACATCTTTGCTTTAACTGATGCCAGCACTTCATTCACTTGCTCTACACTTGTTAGGTCAATCTTTGATTTGACTATTTCGTACTGCGGCAGACTTGCTTTCTTTTGGGATAAACTCATGCCGCTTGCTGCAAGATTATTGAGTGTGAGAGCAACTGCAACGAGTGAATCTCTTCCGGTATGCACATCTGGGTAGATAACGCCACCAGAACCTTCACCGCCTATTACTGCACCAAGTTCATGCATTTTCTTTGCAACGTTTATCTCTCCAACTGGCGTGCGATACACCTTTGCGCCATATTCGGCAGCAATATCTTCCACAGCGCGAGTCGTTGAGAGATTCACAACGACGTGCTGACCTTTCACAGAATATTTTAATACTTCTTCTGTCGCAATGACGATAGTATTCTCTTCGCCGAACGGCTCACCGTTCTCCATGATGAATACACATCTATCAGCGTCGGGGTCAATTGCAATGCCGATGTCAGCATTGTTGCTTCGCACGGCATCACATAATGAGGTTAGATTCTGCGGCACAGGTTCGGGAGGATGAGGGAAGACACCGGAGCCGTCGGTTGCAATACCTATAACGTTCGTAACGCCAAGCGCTGCTAAGAGCTTCGGATGAATGAATGAGCCGCTTGCATTCACTGTATCAAGCACAACTTTGAAATTTTGCCCTCGAATCTTTTCTACATCAAGAAATGGAATTGATAAGATAGATGCAATATGTTTATCGGCAATATCTTCTCTTATTGTTATACTTCCGGCTGTATCACTTTCTCTAGGCGAGTTAGAATCAATGATCTCCCAAAGAGATTCATTCTGCTCTTTATCAAGGAAAAGTCCGCTTGAAGCGATGAACTTCATCCCGTTCCACGCTTGTCCATTATGACTTGCGGTAACGGAAATACCTCCGTGAATGCTAATATCATTTTCAACTTCGAACATGACTGTTGGTGTCGGGACCATCCCAAGCGCAAAGACATCACATCCATATTCGGTGAGTGTCTTGCAGACGAAGTCGTAGATATCTTTCCCGCCCTGCCTGCCATCGTAACCAACAGCAATGATGCCTTTGTGGCAATATGTTGCGAACGATGCAGCATAGAGACGGACGACTTCGGTTGTAAGTCCGTTCAGAGTGTCCGTAAGTCCGCGTAAACCTGATATAGAGCGAATGAGCATGAGGTGGATTTAATTTTCTACGTTTGGATCAATCAGACGACCGCCGTGGCGTATGGTTAAGAGACGGATAGTAGTACTTGTTTCATAGTATTTATAAACAATACGGTATGAGAATCTAAACACTTCTCGAATAGTATCATCTTGAAACTCTGGTACAATGCGACCCATAAATGGGAAGTCCTGAAGTAGTTCTATCCGTTTAAGTATAGAATGTACAACATACTCTGCGGCGTTACGAGAATCTTGTGAAATATAGGAATGTATTTCAGTGAGGTCATTTGCAGCACGTGGCGTCCAAACTATTTGTACCATGAAGAGACCATCTTCATTACTTCTTCATGAGGAATACTTTCGCCGTTTTCCGCTTGTTCAAGCCCCTCTTGAACGCTTGCAATAAATAGCAAGCGTTCAAGAGCCTCTTCGAAAGGATTTTGGTCCGGAAGATTCTCTAATGCCTTGTAAACCTGATCTTTTGATAGATGTGCTGTTCCGTACATACAGATACTATAATCACATACTTCAAAGAAAGAGTTCTCCTATGCATTTGATGTCGTGGAGCTGCCGCCCATTGCGCTCATGTCGGGGGATGAACCCTCGGCGATTGCTTTGCGCATACCGGTGTCTGCTTGGACGTTCTGCATGTTGTAGTATTCCATGACGCCGAGCTTACCGGAGCGGAATGCCTCTGCGATAGCAAGCGGAATCTGTGCCTCACTCTCGACGACCTTTGCGCGCATTTCCTGTACACGTGCTTTCATTTCCTGTTCATGTGCGATAGCTGCGGCGCGTCGTTCTTCTGCTTTTGCATTTGCAACCTTAAGCTCTGCTTCTGCTTGATCACTCTGAAGTTTTGCGCCGATGTTATCGCCAATATCAACGTCGGCAATATCGATAGAAAGAATCTCGAATGCAGTACCTGAATCAAGTCCTTTGTCAAGAACAGTCTTGGAAATTCTATCCGGGCTTTCGAGCACTTCTTTATGTGAGTCGCTCGAACCTATGGTCGTAACGATACCTTCCCCAACGCGCGCTAAGATTGTCGCTTCGCCTGCACCGCCAACAAGACGGTCAAGGTTTGCGCGAACTGTTACACGTGCCGTAGCGCGAACCTGAATACCATTGCGTGCAACTGCCGCGACTGGTGGTGTCTCGATAACTTTAGGATTCACCGAAAGACGAACAGCTTCGAGCACATCACGTCCTGCAAGGTCGATAGCAGCTGCGCGGTCAAAATCAAGC
>JAYUZC010000269.1:0-4985 GCA_043752045.1 Bacteroidota bacterium
ACAACTCGGACTCACACTTATAGAGCTTCATTTCCCAATGTTTATCATTGGTTGTTCTTGATATTTCTAATGCTTTGTCAAGAGAAGCTCGTGCTTCGGGAAGTTTGTTGAGTTGTAAGTAGAGTGAGAAATAATTTTTCTCAATATCAAGTGTATTTCTTGGGTTGTTCGATACAATAGCGTTAACTCTGGCTGTTTCTAACGCCTTTTCACATCCTATATAATCTTTGACGGCAAGCAGCATCTCTGCTTTGATGCTGTAAAACCCACATGTTATATATGGGAGGTCAAGCTGCAACGCAAGTGGCTCATGCTCATATAGTAATTGAAGCCCTTCGGTGTTATCATGGAGTGCGCTTAAGATAGATGCCATTCGTGTCGTCGAGAGGATGATGCCGCGCTGATTACTGCTTTCAGTAAAATATTTGATAGCAAGTTGGCACGACTCTTTTGCTACTTCGTATTGCTCTGCATGGTAGTGCAGCTGTGCTATCAGAAAGAAGATGGCTCCCATACGGCGTGTATTCTTCGTTTCGTATGAGTAGCGGGCACTGTTGTGATATGCTTCGAGCGCTTCTTTATACTGTTGGCTCTTCGCTAAGGTAATACCAAGCAGAAGATTTCCTTCGGCTATCATTTCATTGTCGCTATTCTCTTCTGCGGCGATCCGTGAGCGCCGAATATAATCGAGAGCTTCTTTGTCGCGCTGTTCGGTTGAGTGTAGTCTTCCGAGTGCTAAATAAAGCCGCGGTAAAAATGTAGTGACATTCTCTTTGCGTGTTGTTTCGACCAGTTCTTCATAAAGCAGCCGCGCTTCGGCATGTTTGCCGGTCAAATAAAGTTGGTTTGCTTTGAGCGATAAGATGCGAAATTCAAGAAGTCGTTCCCCGGTTTCCTGTGCTTCGCCAAGCAACTCTTCGGTAGCTTTCTGAAGTTCGAATATTGACTCACCACTACCGTCGGTGCGTTTAACAAGGTCATTAATTCGTTCTTCTAATGTCAGTGTCATCCCATCAATTGGCGCTTATAGAGGTATTCGCGAAGTGGCACGTCGAGAGGAATAGTTGTGTCAATTAGAAGGTAGTCGATGCGTTCGTTCGCTAGTTCATGCCGTAGCTTCTTGATGTGGGCGCCCATTGCCTTACGGTACGCTTCTTGTAATTGATAGGGCTGTGTTTTTAGCGATTCACCTGTTTCCATATCAACGATGGTTGCATCGCTCACATCAAGAGCAAAGTTTCTCTCGACGGGGTCAAGAACCTGAAATGCAATCACCTCATGTCCGGCATGACGCAGGAGCTTGAGTGATGTGATTATCTCATCCGCATCACCAAGAAAATCACTAATGACGATAACAAGCCCACGACGCTTGAGCCGTTCGAGTAATGAGCGCAATGCTGATGCAGTCTTTGTTTTATTCGATGGTTCTGTAGTCTGGATAGCTTTGAGTATCTCGCGAAGGTAACTTGCTTTGAGCCGTGCTGGCATGAAAAGTTTTACCTCTTCATCGTAGAGCCCAAGCCCGACGGCATCTTGCTGACGAATCAAAAGATATGCAAGTGAAGCAGCAAGTATAGAAGCATAGCGATACTTCGTGATGTGTTTGCCACTCGTATAATTCATCGATTTTGAAATATCGAGGATGATATGCGCTTTCAGGTTCGTCTCTTCCTCGAACTGCTTGACAAAGTGTCGGTCTGTCCGAGCGAAGAGCTTCCAGTCAATGTTGCGTATTGCATCGCCCGGCATATATGGCCGATGCTGTGCGAACTCGACAGAAAAACCGTGATACGGCGACTTATGCAATCCCGTAATAAACCCTTCAACAACGAACTTCGCGACAAGCTCAAAGTTGCCCAAAGAGGATGCAATTTCCGGCTGGAGGTGATCAATAGCAGTGTGCATTGATAGTGCCTACGGAGTCCCAAACAAATTGTTTAGCCCTTCTGCCCACATAACGGGTTTCATCTCGATTATCTGGAAATTGGCACATCCGGTCGTCTTGAAGGGGTCGACCGAAACCATCTCTTCAACAACCGAAACATCCTCGGCGTGGGCATAAAGTATGCCGCCTGTGCGGGGCTCCATCGGTCCGGAGAAGAGCATCACGCCTTTCTTATAGTACTCTGCCAAATGCGCTCTATGGGCAGGGGTATGCTCGACGACCATTTCTGGCGGAACTACGTAGCTTGTTAGAATGATATAATACTTCATATTGAATCTTAATACATACCCTATGAAAACGAATTTCCGCATCTTTCTTCTCACAATTCTTTCTGCTTCCTATCTCGTCAGCTGCGGCGGCGGTAGCGGCGGAGAAGCTAAATCAGTTTCAACTAATAATCGCGTCGTTGAACATATCCTCTCCGAGCTTGAACGTCTCAACCCGCAGAACTCAACCGGAGCGAACGAAACATATGTTGAGGAAATGATATTCGAGCGTCTGCTTCGTATCAACCCCGAAACGATGGAAGTCAACATCCCTTGGCTTGCTGAAGAAATGCCCATCGAATCCGAAGACCACAAGACCTTCGATTTCAAACTTCGCAAAGGCATCAAGTTTGCCGACGGCAAAGAACTTACCGGCCATGATGTTATCTTCAGCTTGAAGTCGCTGAAGAATCCGCTCAATACCATGAGTGCCCAGAAGAGAGTCTATGTTGATGGTATCCATAGCTGTGAACTCATTGACGGCGACCCGTACCGCGTTCGCTTCACAATGTGGAAGCCATACTTCCTGACAGTTCAGCAAGCATTCTCCGATATTCTTTATATCTTGCCGAAGCATATTTTCGACCCCAAAGGTCTGACAGATAAGTATTCATGGGGTGATATTGCAGCTATCATCGAAGCGCCCGGGGCTGGCGAAGAAGTAGATGTGGATAAAGTAGCCAAGATGAACATCAATCCGGCAATGAAAGAATACGCAGAGTATTTTACCTCTGCCGAAACAGGTCGTGATCCAAAGTATATTCAGGGTTCAGGTCCGTATAAACTTGCGGAGTGGCGCACTAATGACCGCATCATTCTTGTGCGTAATCCAAACTATGTAAATAGAAGCGGTTCAAAGTATGGTGAAGTTTCTCCTGATACCCTTATCTATAAGGTCATCAGTGATTGGGCTGCAACAGTTACAGCGCTCAAGGCGCAAGACATTGACCTCATCGGGTTCTTGCAACCGCCGTACTATGTCAAAGTTGATACGAATCAGGCGAAGCATATCAGTAAAACGACATTCCCGCTTTCATCGTATGCGCTTATCAACTGGAATAATAAAAGCAAGTTCTTTAACGATTCCAAAGTTCGTTGGGCGATGTCGCATCTTATTGATAGAAAAACAATCATTGATAAAGTGCTCTACGGGTTAGCCAAGTTAACGCAATCTCCAAATTCAGAATCCCGCAAGGAGTATAACTCAAACCTTGCGACTATCGAGTACGATGTTGCAAAAGCGAAGCAGCTTTTGACCGATGCGGGCTGGGTTGATTCCGACGGTGACGGTATCCTTGATAAAACTATCGGCGGAAAGAAAACACCGTTCAGTTTTACCTTCATGGTCAATGCAGGTAATGAGACAAGAAAACAAATTCTTCTTATCATCACCGAATCACTTCGTAAGGTTGGTATCAAGGCAGAAGTTGCGCCTATCGAGTGGTCTATCTTCCTTGACCGTCAGCGTGACCATAACTTTGACGCATCGTATGGTTCATGGCAGAGCGATCCGTTCGAATCCGATAACTACCAACTCTATCACTCATCGCAAGGGCGTAATCGCGGCTCGAATTATCCGCAATACGCAAGTAAGCGAGCTGATGAATTGCTCACTGATATCCGCGCAGAGTTCGACGAAGCAACTCGTATCGAACTTCAAAAGCAATTCCAGCAAGTGCTTTACGACGATCAACCGATCACTATTCTTTGGACACCCGAAACACCTGTTGCTTGGGTGAATAGGTTTGATAATGTATCATGGCACCCTGTCCGTCCCGGTTTCATCCATGCCCTCTGGAAGATCCGCGGCGCATCGGGTGGTGGCACGAAGGCAGTAGCGGCGGGATTTTAATTCGTCAATGAATGAGTTATTAGAGTCCGCTACGGCGGACTCTTTTATTTTTATGAGCGACGACTATCACTTCGAGAAGAAGATAACAGGTGAAAACTTTCGTGAAGAGGGTTTTGCATCTGGTGAATATGAACAATGCGTATTCACTCGATGCGACTTTGGCGGGGTAAAGCTTGATGAGTCGGTATTTATCGAATGTGAGTTCATCTCCTGTGATTTGAGCAATGCTACTGTTCGCGCGACGAACTTCCGGGGTGTCCACTTCCGCTCATCAAAACTTCTTGGCATTGATATGAGCGTTGCAAATGCAGCAATGATAGATGTTCGCTTCGATGAATGTAAACTTGACCATGCTTCATTTATTAAACTACCGTTGAAGAAAATAGAGTTTACTGGTTGCTCACTAAAGCGAGTGTTCTTTAGCGAGACTGATCTTTCGGGTGCAATATTTTCCAACTGCGATTTCTCGGAAGCGATCTTCGGCTGAACGAACCTTACCAAAGCAGACCTCTCGACTTCATATAACTTCATCATTGATCCGTTAGAGAATACCATCAAAAAAGCGAAGTTCTCCACCGAGGGAGCTATCGGGCTGTTGCACTCGTTCGATATTGTCATAGTATGATATACGGCATCGGCATAGATACGATCGAAGTACCGCGCATCGCAGCGAGCATCACCACGTATGGCGAGCAGTTCATACGTCGCATCTTTACCGAAGAAGAGATACGCTACTGCAACTCCCGCAAGAACAGCGCCGAACATTTCGCAGCCCGCTTTGCTGCAAAAGAAGCACTATCCAAAGCACTCGGAACAGGCATCCGCAACGGCTTCCGCTGGAAGGAATCCGTCATCGCAAAAGAGATGTCGGGCAAACCCATCATGAAACTCACCGGCTCAATGAAAACCCTTGCTGATTCCA
>JAYUZC010000270.1:0-4950 GCA_043752045.1 Bacteroidota bacterium
AGAAATTCATTAACCAATTACACATATGAAAATAACACATGTAAATTCTGTGCCGTTGGCGCATGGCGAAGTCTCTGTTGTGCTCTCTGAAACTGCCGAGAATATGCTCGTTCACTCAACCAAACTTGCTTCTGATATCCGCAGTCACGGCGTTAGTACGCTGCTGATCAATTGTGGTGTAAGTGCTAACCGCTTCAATGAGCATGTGATGCCCGTCACTACTACCAGCGACTGGTTTCCTGACTATAAAAAGGATGTGAAAGAAACGAAGCTTGTACCCTATAGTTCATCGCGAGGTGACCTTATCGGTGATAGTGATACTATTACCCAGATAGTCTCAAGCGCGCGTGTCGGCGTTGTTATTATTATGGGATGGGAATGGACTTCGAGTTCATGGCGAAAGAGAGAACGACTGTACTACTATCTCCGTGAACTGATGCAAGAGCATAATGTAGCGGTTATCGTCTATTCGCAGGCACGGACAGAACCAACCGTTGGTATTTATGACAGAGGCGGAATTGGCAAGCTTGGAATGATGTGCGTCGCTGTTACCAAAGATACAACTTCCACCGAACTTGAGAAGGTTGCACCGCGTCCGAAGCCGCTTGTTGTCACGCCAAAAGAGTGGGCAGAAGCCCAAAGAAGTGCACAGTTACTTGTTAATAAAGTCAATGGGTTAGAGGGGGAAAAAGTTGATAGTCGGGTAGTTGATAGTTTGATAGTTGGGAAGGAGGAGAAGAAGACTAACCGCAGAGGCTCAGTGGTCGCGGAGGGGGATCGGAATTCGGGTGTTGGGTTTCGGGTATCGGAGAGAGAAGTCGTTTCGGTTTGACCGACGGAATGAATCTTGCACTGAACAGAGTGAATGTGTCCGTCCCACTAATGCCCATTCTCCATTCCCCCGAACCGCTGATGGACTCCTGTTGTTTTACCCTTCTATCTTACACAAGTATTCTATCAATGGCAGAAACTACATCCTACGGGCTACTAAAAGGGAAAAAGGGCATCGTTTTTGGTCCTCTCGATGAGACGAGCATCGGTTGGCATATTGCGCTTTCGGCATACCGCGAAGGGGCGCAGCTTGCTATCAGCAATATCCCGTTGGCGGTCAAGATAGGCAAGCCACTCGATCTCTGCAAACTTTGCGGCGACGCGCCGTACGTTTCCTGCGATGCATCGAAGCCGGAGGAGATTGCAACAGCTTTCCGCGAAGCGACGGCAAAGCTCGGCAAACTTGATTTTATCATTCACTCGGTCGGTATGTCAACCAACATCCGCAAGGGGATGGCATACGATAAGTTGAACTACGAATGGTATATGAAAACCCTCGACGTATCAGGACTTTCATTTCATAAGATCATTGCCGGAGCGATGGAAACCGATTCGCTCAATGACGGTGCCAGCATCTTAGCACTAAGCCACATGGCAGCGCAGCGACCATTCACGACCTACACCGATATGGCAGAGGCGAAGACGGTGCTTGAATCAATCGGTCGTAACTTTGGCTCACGTCTCGGGGCTAGGGGCATCAGAGTCAATACCGTATCGCAGTCGCCAACCTGGACAAGAGCCGGAAGCGGTATCGAAGATTTTGATAAGATGTATTTCTTCAGCGACCTTTTGGCTCCGCTTGGTAATGCCACGGCAGAAGAATGCGGCGATTACTGCGTCACACTGCTATCTGATCTGACAAAAAAGGTGACGATGCAAAACCTTTTCCACGACGGCGGGTTCTCGCTAATGGGCTTGTCGCAAAATATGCTGCACCTTGTCCATAATACGATGAACGAAGAGAATCTTCGCAAGGCAGGGTTCGATGAAGCGACGATATCCCGAGTAATGAAGAAAGCGAATGAAGAGAATTAATATTACAATCCGAGTCCTCCTTATAGCGCTGATGGTCTGCATCAGCGGCGTTAGCTTCGCACAACGTCAGCCGAAAAAAGTACAGCCGACGAAGAAGCTGTACGTTGATCAATTCCCAATAAAGAAATTCTGGGATGATGCATTTGCCGCAGCGAAGATATCCCGCAGACCGGTTATTGTCTTTAATGTTGACTATGTTGATTCAGCGAGCATTTCTTTCCGAGATAATATCCTTCGGATAAAGAAGGTACAGGATTATCTTAACGAGACCTTCGAACTTGCCGTCAATGATTTTGCAACCGACCCTCCGCCGACAGTCGGCTGGGATAGTTTACGCAATTTAGGTCTTCGTCTTGACCATATCGAGAAAGGGTACCTCGTTGCAGTCCGCCCGACGGCACTTCTACTTCGTCCTGATAGCTTGGAGATAGACCGCATTTCGCATCCGGAGAATTTAACGCCTGATGAATTCATCCAAAAGTTAAAAGACCTTCTCGCCGGAAAGGGAACACTCGAAGCAGTAAGAAAACAATTTTGGCGCGATACGTCGAACATGGAAGTCCGCTTCAAGTACATCGAGAAGCTTGTCGAACGTTCTGTTTATGATTCGACGATTCGCCACTTGAGCGTCGTTGCCGAAGATAAACAGTATACAGCACTTGCCAAAGAATCACGCAAACGTCTTGCCGAAATGCGCTTCTCGACCGAACGCAACCCGAAATATCTTGCAAAGTGGATAACGACTGTTTCTAAAAATAACAGACAGGATAGTATTGATATCTTAAATGCACACTACGCAATCCTTGAGCATTGGCAGCGCGAAAAGAAGGTAGATAGTTTGACCGTATGGTATGAAAAAGTATTTACATTTGTCGGAGACCGCGAAGCAGACCTCTTGAATAATTATGCATGGGATGTAGTCAGCTACAGCACGAAGTATGATACGGCAATGGCACTCGTCATGGAAGCATTGGCACTCGATAGGAATCAGGCGAACTACTACGACACCAAAGCACTCATCCACTTCAAGAAATATGAAGGGAAGTTAGCGATAGAAGCATCGGAGATGGCATTGGCATTGGCTCCGAAAGAAGAGAATGCTTACTTCACCGACAGAGTACGATTCTATAAAAAAGAATTTGAATTTGAAGAACTCGAAAAACAAGATAACCAACAAAAGTAATTTATGAGTACGACGACAGCAGATATTTTAGTTGAACTTCAACCACAAGTTGCAAAGCCACAGGCAGGAAAATTATTCATTAATGGTGAATTTGTTGATGCCGTTAGCGGTAAGACATTCAATACTATCAACCCTGCAACAGGCGAGATCATAGCAGGTATTGCCGAAGGCGGCAAAGAGGATGTTGACCTTGCAGTCAAAGCAGCCCGCGCTGCATTCAACGATGGCAGCGATTGGCGCAAGATGAGCACGACAGATAGAACACGAGTTCTTTTGAAACTCGCTGACCTCATCAGAGCGAACCAGCAAGAACTTTCTGAACTCGAAACACTTGATACAGGCAAGCCGATATTTGAATCATCGAAGTTCGACATTCCTCAAGCCGCAGAATGTTTTGAATATTATGCAGGTTGGGCGACGAAGATAGCAGGTGAGACAATACCTGTCTCGAAAGGCGGCGAGGCATTTGCCTATACCCTTCGCGAACCTATCGGAGTCTGCGGACAGATCATCCCCTGGAATTTCCCGCTTCAGATGTTGGCTTGGAAAGTAGCTCCGGCTCTTGCCGCAGGCAACACCATCGTACTGAAGCCAGCAGAACAAACGCCTCTCACGGCGCTCCGCTTTGCAGAGTTGACAAGAGAAGCAGGACTTCCGAACGGTGTATTTAATCTCATCACCGGTTTTGGTATCGGAGCTGGTTCATCGCTTGTCGAACATCCTGATGTTGATAAAATTGCATTCACCGGAAGCGTTGAAGTCGGTAAAGCCATCATGCACGAAGCGGCGAATACCTTGAAGAGAGTATCGCTTGAGCTTGGTGGTAAATCTCCGAACATCATCTTTGCTGATAGCGACCTCGAGACAGCAGCGAAGTATGCACTTGGCGGCATCTTCTTCAATCAAGGTGAAATGTGTACAGCTTGTTCACGTATCATGGTCGAGGCAAGTGCTTATGATGAATTTATGTCAGTCTTAACTTCACGCGCCGCGAAGATGGTAGCTGGTGATCCGCTTCATCCGAAGACACGTCTCGGAGCACTTATCTCACAGCAGCATCTTGATAGAGTTCTTGGCTATGTTGACATCGGCTCGAAGGAAGGGGCGAAAGTCACCGTTGGTGGTTCACGAATCGGGACTAAGGGCTTCTTCATGCAGCCGACGGTTCTTGAGAATGTAACGAACTCAATGCGCGTCGCGCAGGAAGAGATATTCGGCCCTGTTGCAAGTGTGATGAAGTTCGATTCAATCGAAGATGCTTTGTCTCAGGCAAATGGCTCGCAGTTCGGACTTGCTGCATCGGTCTGGACTCGCGACATCAAGAAAGCTCATAAGATGGCGAAAGCCCTCAAGGCAGGCACAGTCTGGATAAACACGATCTCGACGACCGATAACGCACTGCCGTTTGGCGGCTTCAAACACTCCGGCGTAGGCAGAGAACTCGGCAAAGCCGCAATAGACATGTACACCGAGACCAAGAGCGTCTGGGTTGATCTGAACTAAAACATTCCGTTTCCGATCCGCTCTTACATGAATTGTAAGAGCGGGTTAATCCTTATCATTTCTTTCCCTCCAAAACAAAAATATTAACCCAATTCGGTGTTATTTTTGCACTACTCTACGTGTCATTAGTATAATAATTCTTTGATATCTATGGCGAATGAAGTGAAAAAGAGGCGAACAGTCCTGAAGGGACTTCTTGGTGCAAGCGCGGCGGCTGTTGCGGCGCCGGTCATCTATGTCTTTGCGAAGTATCTTTCGTATGTTCGGCAGACTGATATGTCGGCTACGGTCAAGATTGCTGCCGGTGACCTCTCGGCAGAAACCCCCTCGAAGATAGTCAATATTGGAGAAGACCCGGTTATTGTTGTTATGGAAGGTGAGGATAATATCCGAGCATT
>JAYUZC010000271.1:0-4916 GCA_043752045.1 Bacteroidota bacterium
GCATTGATATTCATCATGCGCTCGATGCCTACCGTTATGCCGCAAAGAAAGTGAATATCATCATAGCTGGTATACATTCACATATCGGCTCGCAGGTCACCGAGCTTGACCCGTTCATTAAAGCCGCGAAATCATCAGTCTCCTTCGTTAAAGAGCTTCGGAGTGAAGGAATTGAACTCGAGCATCTGAATATCGGTGGCGGGCAGGCAGTACATTACCATGATGTCGTAACACATTCTCAGCTCCCCTCTGATTCATCTGATGATGAGGAGCCGCAAGCAATACCACAGCTTCATGAATATGTTGATGCCGTGATGCCGATACTTTCGGAGGCAGGAATGCGAGTAATGTTCGAGCCGGGACGCGCTATCGTTGCAAATACAGCAGTGCTTCTGACTGAAGTTCTTTACAAAAAATCAAACCCCGAAAAAACATTTGTGATCGCTGATGCGGGGATGTCTGACCTCATCAGACCAAGCTTGTACAAAGCATACCATCAAGTTGCACCCATTAGTCTGGAAGAACGTCCAAGTGAAAAAGTTGATGTCGTCGGACCAATATGCGAGTCAGGTGATTACCTTGCACTTTCGAGAGTATTACCACGCATTGAGAAAGGCGAGCTGCTTGCGGTTATGTGTACAGGTGCGTATGGCTATGTAATGTCATCGAACTACAACCTTCGCCCAAAACCTGCGGAGATAATGATCGACGGCGACAAACACTATTGTATTCGCGAACGAGAAAACATCGAAGATATTATTGGTTGAAATGACAAAAGAACTATCTATAGGAGTTGTTGGTGCGACAGGTGCAGTCGGCACGGAAATGCTTCGCATCCTCGAAGAACGTAATTTCCCATTCTCTAACCTTCGAGTATTTGCTTCCGAACGCTCTAAAGGTCAGAATGTTACTTGTAAAGGGAAAGAGTACTCATTAGAAGTACTCGAAGGTAATTTATTCGAGGGAATAGACATCGCCCTGTTCTCTGCTGGAAGCGAGACTACCAAACAATATCGCAAAGCTTTCAATGATGCAGGTTGTCTCATCATTGATAACTCCAGTGCATGTCGGATGGATGAAGATGTTCCGCTTGTTATACCCGAAATTAATGGGAATGACGCCTTGCATCACAACGGGCTAATTGCAGTACCTAACTGTTCAGCCATCGTTATGCTCATGGCGATCTATCCGATCTATAAACTTGCAAAAGTAAAACGTATCGTTGTTTCTACCTATCAAGCAGTCAGCGGTGCGGGAGCAAAAGCTCTTGCAGAGCTACAGTCACAAACACGCGAGATCGTCGAAGGCAAAGCACCGACAATGAGCATACTCCCCCATCAAATAGCACTTAATCTTTTTAGTCACAATACAACGATCAACGACGAAGGATACAACGGCGAGGAGTGGAAGGTTATCCACGAAACAAAGAAAATACTTCATGATAACGATATTGCTATTGGCGTAACATGCGTTCGTGTACCTGTTGAGCGTGCGCATAGTGAATCAATAAATATCGAATTCGCAGAACGTCGCCCATCGCTTGAAGAAATTTACATAGCATTAGAGAATGCTCCGGGTGTTAAAATCGTTGATGACAAAGTGAATAATCGTTTCCCTATGCCGCTTGAAGCATCGGGGAAAGATGATATACTCGTCGGAAGAATGCGTTATGATGTAAGTAACCCAATGGCGATAGATATATTTGCTTCCGGCGACCAACTTCGCAAAGGTGCTGCTCTTGATGCAATTCAGATTGCGGAGTATCTTTTAGAACATGGGGCAATTCAATAACCCATGTCCTCTCATCACGAACATCGCCGAAAACGACACGCTGATATTAATAAGAAGGTCGAGAGAACAAACTTTCGTCTTGGAGTTTGGAATGGTATTCTCTATAATCTTGCAATGTCGTTTCTCTCGAAGACGACGGTACTCCCAGGATTCCTTTCGCATCTAACAAGCTCAAGCGCGCTCATTGGTTTTATCAGTTCGTTTGATTCGATCGGATGGTATCTACCACAGCTTCCTGTCTCGGCATGGGTGCAGCATAAACAGCGCAAGATGCCCGTCTATCGCGCTTCAGCACTTATCCGAACGATTGCATTTGCATTACTTGCAGTGATTACGCTTCTTGCGCCTTCGACGACTGTTCTTCTGGTGACAACAGTTACTGCGCTTCTTGTTTATTTTCTTGCATCGGGTCCCGGTGGGTTGGTTTTTACGGAGATGTATGCAAAGGCAATACCTGCAAACCGGCGCGGACGGTTTCTCGGACTGCGCATGGCTATCGGCGGAGTTCTTTCTGCTACAGTTGGTGCTGCTGTTATTTCATATTTTCTTTCAGAGTATTCCTTTCCGACGAACTTTGGACTCGTCTTTGTGGTAGGTACGGTAACTGCAGGTGTCGCTCTTTTTATGATGGCTTCGATGCGAGAGCCTCGCGAAAAAGTTGTCACCGAAAAACGTTCAATGATGGAGCAGTTCAGGTTCTGTTTGGAGATACTTCGCACTGACCATAAATTCCGAGCATTTATTTCTGCACGTGTGCTCTTTGAGTCATTCTCACTTGGTCTGCCTTTTCTTTTTCTATTCGCTCAAAAAAAACTTGGCTACTCAACGGCTGATATTGGGTTATTCATCGCTGTCGAATGTGTCGGCATCATTATCTCTAATTATATTTGGGCAGAACTTGCCGATAAGGTATCGAATAAGCGCGTCTTAATGGGGACAGCATATCTTGCACTCCTCGTCCCGATAGCGATCATTCTTTACAGTTTCATTGACCTTCCGGCATTTCTATTCCCTGTTGTTTTCGCTCTTGCATCTGCAGTTGATTCGGGAAGAACTATTGGTGGTATGGGCTATCTTGCAGCTACGAACCCTATACATGAACGAACGACCTATGCGGCTCTCTACAATTCATTACTGGCGCTGCCTTTGTTTCTTGCAGTGATCGCAGGGCTTCTCCTCGATAGTTTTGGCTTTGAACTGCTTTACGGTATATTGCTCGTGCTCGGAGTTATCTCACTTCTTCAATTTAGAAAATTAGAAGATATAAACCCACATCTAAAGAAGCATTAAAGCACCTTCAAGTTCGCAAACTGTAGCATGAGGTTTTTCCGACCTGCCGTCGGGAAATCAACAACTGCTTTAGCTTTCTCACCTTTCCCACTTACCTCTATTACCCGTCCTTCGCCAAATGCTTCATGCCATACACGTGAGCCGCGCTTCATGCTCCCGGAGTCAGAGACCTGTGAGTAATCATCACGGTATGATTCTTGCGAGTAGTAATTCTTTTCTTTAGAGAACGAATCATTCGTTTTACGATAGGGCGAACGATACGAAGCGTTATTTCTATCAAAAAGTTGTGAGAATTCACTATCATCTCGCGTTGCATAGGGACGTGCGCGAGTAAAGCCACCAACAGTATTCAGACGTTCAACAGCATCAGATTCTTCTGCTTCTGATATGAACCGTGAAGGGATACTGTATTGCACACTGCCGTATTTCAGGCGTGACTGTGCAAAGAGCAAATAACAATTTTTCATTGCTCTGGTGATAGCCACATAAAGCAATCTGCGCTCTTCCTCAACCCCGAATTCTTCTTCAAGTGAGCTTGCACTTGGGAAGATGCCCTCTTCAAGACCGGTTACGAATACGACTGGGAATTCAAGTCCCTTCGCCGCATGTATAGTCATCAGCCTGACATTATTCTTTGAGTCATCTACTTGATCCACATCAGAGATAAGCGATGTTTCTTCTAAGAATGATTCTATCGTTGCGCTTTCATTAAGTTGAAAATGCTCTGTGATAGCTGATAGGAATTCCTTTACGTTTTCGTAGCGGTTCAGCGCTTCATCCGTGCCCTCTGTCTTTAACTCTAAGGGGATACCTGACTCATCAATGTAGGAGCGCAGCAATTCACTTGGTGAAAGGAAGTCCCGCATTTCCGAATACTTCTTCACCAGCGCTGCAAACTCACGCAGCTTCGTAACGGCTCGCGGCTGTACGCCGGGCAATAATTCACCTGTCCCGATCACTTCTAATATACTTCGAGTTTGAGAAGTGGCGTATTCGGTTAGTTTACCGATCGTTACATCACCAATACCTCGCGCTGGGAAATTAATTACTCTGAGCAAACTTTCATTATCGGCAGGATTGACAAGCAGACGAATATACGCAAGGACATCCTTTATCTCCTTGCGTTTATAGAATGAAAGTCCACCGATGATAACATACGAGATGTTATTTCGTCTGAATGCATCTTCAATCGAGCGGCTCTGCGCGTTCATTCTATAGAGCACGGCAAAGTCGTTTAGGTCATATTTCTCTTTATGAATATGATCCTGAACGTACTTGACAACACTTTGTGCCTCTTCCCTATCATCAACACATTCAATAAGTTTGACTTTTTCACCTGAATGATTCTTCGTGAACAATGTCTTCTCAATTTGTCCTGTATTTCCTTTGATGACTGCATTCGCAGTTGAAAGGATATTCTGTGTAGAACGGTAATTTTGTTCTAAACGAAATATCTTTCTTTCGGGATAATCCTTTTCAAAGTCAAGGATATTACGAATATCTGCACCACGGAAGGCATAGATAGATTGTGCATCGTCCCCGACAACTGTTAAATTATTGTGGTGCGATGATAGCTGCTTGATGATGCTGTACTGAATGCGATTCGTGTCTTGGTACTCATCAACAAGCACATACCGGAACTGCCGAGCGTAGCCTGCGCGAACATCAGGAAAGCGCGCGAAGAGTTCGATAGTCTTGAGGAGTATATCATCAAAGTCCATCGCATTCGCATCGTAGAGTGCTTTGGTGTATGATTCGTATATCTGCGCAATCATTGAAGAGATAGGGTCTATTGCTGATTCTTCGAATGCTGCGGGAAGAATCATCTGATTCTT
>JAYUZC010000272.1:0-4902 GCA_043752045.1 Bacteroidota bacterium
GGTGAACACCGTATCACATCGCCTGTACCTGTCTTTGCAATGATGAGCGGATTTGATGCTGCTGAGGCATACTTGAGTACGATGACGGGCATTGCCCCGCCGCTTCCGAGTCCGATCACACGTTCACTTGTGATTGTATCAGATTCTGCAAAGACTTGTAGAACATTCAGTTCATCGATCTCACTTGCCGAGCCTATACTACCATCGGAGAACGTGTATCAACTGCGCTTAACGTTCACGTACGATGGACAATTGATGACCCCTGTAACGATAACACCGTCTCCATCTATAGTAGGAATTTCAACAATAGACAATTTGTCGCCGAATACGATTTTGCTTACGATAAAATCCCCAACACCGATTTCAGTAAGCGGAGAACTCTTTAATGTTGTCTTTGATGTATCAACAACATCGCCACAAACAACACTCCGAGCGACGAGTACTGAGAGTGAACTTGACTTCGCGTATTTACCGAACCGTCGAGGAGCTGGGCAGGAAACAATTCAGATATTTGAGTCTCGTGGTGTGGTAGATGCAAAATTATCTATCATCCTCCGCTCTGTCGAGCTTGGTGATATGACAACAGGGCAGCTTTATCTTGAAACAGCGCTTGTTGATACCTTGCGTGAGCTTCGTGTACGGCTTCGCTATGATCACGATGTACTTGACATATCTTCTGTTAAAACAACGTCTACGATCCTTGCGGGTTGGGATGTATCTATAAATAAGATAGATAATGAGACGGATGAGCTCATTTATACTCATCCCGCCGGAGCGGCACTCGTGAAAGGGAAAGGACTTCTCGGTTTTTTGAAGGCATCTACGTATGTTACTGATACGAATGCGACAGAGATAGCACTATCGGGATTCTTTACAAGTGCTTCACCGTGCCCGTTGGATGTCAACGCCCTTGATACAACTGGCGAGTTTGTTGGGATAGATAAATGCGGGGATGAATATCTCCATGCGTATATGAAGGCGATCCCACTTTCAATCGTGAAGATCATTCCTTCCCCCATACGCAGTGATTTTGTAGTTTCTATCAGCCATAAACTTTCACAAGGAACACAGATAGATATTTCAATTATTGACGTATTGGGGAATACTCTTTGGCAAACACAGAAGTTCGCTAATTCAGGACCAATTCAGGATATAAACTTCACACTTCCACAGTCAGTACCAAGTGGCTCGTATATTATCGCATTGACCGCACAAGGCCAGCGTGTATCATCGGGTATCATTGTTGCCCGTTAGTTTTGCGTTCCAGCTGAGTAAAACCCTCGTTACATACGGCGCTGTATAGAGTGCCACTAAGGCGAATATTATCCCTGCTGCAATATCTATCACGTAATGGTACCGAAGGAGTACCGTAGAGATAATAAGCCCAACCCCGAAAAAATTTATCACCCAACGCGAGCGTGTTCTGTATTTAAGAGCAAGAAGCATCGTAATAAATGCCATCATTGTATGACCACTTGGGAATGCATCACGTGTGACGTATTTCATCGCTTCCGTGCTCGTCATGGTCTTGGTTATGTTCTCGCCTGAATCAATCAAATAACGAAAGAAGTCTGTCATCCACAGTCCCGGCATCTCGAGAGGCAATTGTGAGAACTCATGGAGTGTAAAGCGTGGACCGACACTCGGCAGTATCATGTATCCTATATACGAGAACAAGAAGCCATACACTACAGAGAATCTATACGTCTCAAGTTCATTGTCATGGATACCGCCTTCGGAATGGTTCTTGCGGCGAAGGAATAGCTCCCACGTCAAAATTATGAAGAGAATATAATACATGAAATAGCACAGCATATAGAACTCAACTCCAAGCGGGGAAAGAGGAAAATGCTCTGCAAGCCAGACTGTTGGGTCAACACCGAAAAACGCTCTATCGATTATAATCAAGACCGAGTCAAAATCTCTTCCATGTATATTGTAGGATAATTTCTCGACCGTCTTGAAGACTAAGACAATAACGGGCATGATATAGAACGCATGAAACATGCGCACTCCCTTTGCCGATGACCGTGAGCGCAGGTAATTAGCGGCAATAACGACTATCCATACAATAGTGATGTTTGTGTATATTGCAACGGTATCTAATCGGGTGTGGAATATCCCTGTAAGCACCGCAATAATGCACGTAAAGACGAGAGTAACGATGTCAACCGGCGTCATTGCGCCGAAGGAACTACGGAAGAAGGTCATTGCGGCAAAAAACGGAATAGCTTACTCTATCATTCCGACGAATGAGTTATTACTTCGTATATTTTGAGAAAGTCCGATATTATCAGCTCTTCGGCTCTCATACCGAGATATTTTGATAGGATCGTGTCGGACTCCAACATTCCCACCCCCGCCTCGCTTGCAAACGCCTTTAGATTGTTACGCAGTGTTTTACGGCGCATAGCAAAGACCTGACGAATAAAGCGTTGGAAGTCTTTCGTGTCAAAACCCTCTGGAATTGAGAGGTTATTCCTCGGGAAATACCCACGCTCAAAGTTGATATGAATAACAGCGGAATCTACCTTTGGAGCAGGTCTAAACGATCCGGCTTTGACCTTAAAAAGGTATGTTACTTCACCGAAGAAATTAGTGAGCACGGTGGGGATACCGTACGCTTTCGTCCGAGGTTCAGCTGTCAGACGTTCTGCAACTTCGAATTGAACCAATAGAAGTGCATCTTTTATATATTGTCTATCGTCAATGAGTTTAAAGATGATAGGACTTGTGATATAATAGGGGATGTTGCCAACTACTCGCAGTCTATCATCCGAGATTTCGGTCAGGTCAACTTGAAGTATGTCTTCGTGCTTTAGTTCAAAGCGAGGGTCAACTAATTCCTTTTGAAGTAACTCTATTGCTCGATCATCAACCTCATATGCGATGAGTTTAGTGAGGTCTTTCTTGAGAAGTTGTTTTGTCAAAGCGCCGAGACCTGGACCAATCTCCACTACAATATCGCCTGATTCTATCTTCGCTGCATCTGCGATACGCCGGAGTATGCCTTCATCATGAAGGAAATTCTGACCAAGAGATTTTTTTGCTTGAAGTTTCATTGTTTTGCTCACGGCGTTTAACAATAATATGAACTAATTCGTCGTAGATTCGTATTATGTTACTAATGACCTTTGAACAACTCATACAAGAACGTCCTGTTGTCTTTGACGGGGCTACCGGTACGCATTTGCAGACGCAGAACCTCACGCCTGATGATTTTGGCGGCGAGCACTTGGCGGGCTGTAACGAATATCTCGTGCGCTCTAAGCCATCGGCTGTCGAGCTTGTACATTATGATTATCTTGATGCAGGAGCGGATGTTATCGAGACGAATACCTTCGGCTCTGCATCTATCGTCCTTGCTGAGTATGACCTCGGGCACCTGGCTTACGAACTCTCAAAAGAAGCGACCGAGTTAGCGAAGAAAGTAGCGAATGATTTTTCTACGAAAGAAAGACCGCGTTTTGTAGCGGGCTCTATCGGTCCTACAACAAAGTTGCCTTCTCTTGGACACATCACATTCGATGAACAACGCGATACGTTCTACACACAAATGGCAGGTATGCTCGATGGCGGTGCTGATCTCTTTTGCATCGAGACAAGTCAAGACCTTTTGCAGATGAAAGCAGCACTTGCCGCAGTGCAAGACCTCTTTGCCGAGCGCAAGATTCAGATTCCCGTCATCACATCCGTAACTATCGAGACAATGGGCACGATGCTTATGGGGACGGAGATAAGCGCGGCGCTTACTGCGCTTGAGCCGTATGATTTTATCACAGCTATCGGGATGAACTGCGCGACTGGTCCGAAAGAGATGGAAGAGAACGTCCGCTTCCTGACACAAAGCTCATCAAAGCCGATTTTTTGTATGCCGAATGCTGGTCTGCCGGAAAATGTCGGCGGCGTGGCGCACTATCATCTCACTCCTGAAGAGATGGAGAAGTGGATGAAGCATTTCGTAGGCGATCTTGGTGTTTCAATCATCGGCGGCTGTTGCGGAACACGCAAAGATCATATCGCTCGTCTTGCTTCGCTTGCGCAAAGTATCACGACCAAAGAGCGTTCGGTAAGTTGGACACCCTCTGCATCATCGATCTATTCATCAGCGCCGCTCAATATGGAGCCGGCTCCGGTTATTGTTGGGGAGAGATGTAATACCAACGGCTCGAAGAAATTCAAAGACCTGATACTCAAAGAGGATTATGAGAGTGCCGTCGCGATGGCGAAGGAGCAGGTTAAAGAAGGCGCACACATGCTTGATCTATGTGTTGCATATGTCGGACGCGATGAGGTTCGCGATATGCGCGAAGTAATGAAGCTCTTTAATACGCAGGTCACGCTGCCAGTCGTTATTGACTCCACCGAGTATCCTGTTATCGAAGAAGCATTGAAGCTCTATGCAGGTCGCGCAATCATTAACTCGATAAATCTTGAAGACGGCGAGGAGCGTATGGCGCATGTTCTGCCACTCTGCAAACGTTACGGCGCAGCAGTTATTGCTCTTACGATTGATGAACTCGGGATGGCAAAGACACGCGAGAAGAAGTTCGAGATCGCCGAGCGCATCATTGATCTATCCGTTAATAAATACGGAATGCGTGAAGAAGACCTTATCTTCGATACGCTGACATTCACACTTGGTTCAGGCGATGATGAATTCCGCAGTGCAGCGATAGAGACCATCGAAGCGATTCGCCTCATAAAGAAGATGCACCCGAAGTGCCGCACGATACTTGGTGTCTCGAACATCTCGTTCGGACTCAATCCGCATTCACGTCACGTCCTGAACTCTGTCTTTATGCACTATGCGATAGAAGCAGGTCTTGATATGGCAATCGTGCATTCAGGCAAGATCATGCCATTGCATAAGATAGATGAAAAAGGTAGAGAACTCGCCCG
>JAYUZC010000273.1:0-4886 GCA_043752045.1 Bacteroidota bacterium
TTCTCGATCTCACCTGAAGGACTTAAACTCTTTCAAGACCAATGCTACTCCCACGCCTCGCTTGCTTGTGCATTTATCGAGATACCGCTGCCGAAGCTCAAAAAATTTATCAAGTCAAGCGGAGCTTTCAAGGAGCTTCGTTAAGCAGCATTACTGATTTTCCATTCCGGTTTCTCCACCTGTCAAATCTTTGTATATTTGTACACGTATGACAAGCGAGCGTACATTTTTTCGGAAGATGGAGGAGTTCGGATTCTTCGAGCACATCTACTCGCACCTTCCACCGGAGTTCACAGCCGTCTTCGAGATTGCGCGTATCTTGGAGGACGAGGATTCGCCTCTGCGCCAAACTCTTGAACCGGCATTGCGTATGCCGACGCTGGAACCAGTTTCAGCAAGAGATGAGATAGACGTATTCCAACGCGACATCCCGACCGGCGAAGAGTACGAAGCAGATTTCATCCGCAACCGTCGCGATGTGCAGCGTATCTATTCATGGCAGTTTCTTTTGCCTGACTCGCTCTTCGATCAACGCCTCGCCGAGCGACAGTTAATGCTCCCTATAGCAAAGTCGCCGGTTATCTTGCCGGTTCAGGATGCAGGAGATAGCTTTTCATTTTCAAGTAATAAGCAAAAGGTATTTATTCTTTTTGATACCTCGAACTCGATGCGCGCGCATCACCGCATTCACTTCGCAAAAGCGATACTTTTCTATTTCCTTGAGCGCAACAAAGAAGAGATGGGCTTTGTGAGTTTGCGTACGTTCGATGATAAAGTTGGAGAGATGAGCACGGCAATTGATAGCGAAAGTTATAAAGCACTCGTCCGCAATATCGTCCGCATCAATGATCTCGGAATGGGGACGGTCATGCAGAAAGCAATACTGCAAGCCATTGATGATATAGCTATACATGATAATCTTTCCGGTGCGGAGATACTTATTATCACTGACGGTGCAGTAACGCTTGACGAAAATCTCATTCGCTCTCGGCTGGATGGCAACACGAAGATACATACAATTAAGATAGGACACACACAGATTTATGCGTCAGAAAAATTCATCGAAGAAGATATTCTTGCAGGTAAAGCAGGGCACATAAAACTTGTCAATGACCTCGTTCAGCAAGAGCGTGAGCTGACGCATCAACTCAATGTTGTCCAAGGCAGAGATAAGAAAGCGCACTTAGAGCAATCGATGCGCGGCGTGAAGGAGCGAATGAGGAAAGTGAAAGCCGAACTCGGCGATGAATATCGTAAGATGTACGGACATGAACTTGAGCGCATCAGCTCTGTATATATAGAAGTTGATGACCTAAAGGATATGATCTTCGGCGCAAGCTCCGAGATGATAGATGATATAGAGGTGCTCGTCAAAAATATTGAGTCCGATGCAGAGGAGTTCTTCACGCCGGAGATGACGAAGAAGATCGCCATCATGCATGACCATATCGGTTTCTTGCTTGAATATGAAAAAGATCCTGCGCTTAGACAAAAACTTGATGAACTTGATGAACGTCTCCGCCAACTCCTCAAGAGCGCATTAGAAGAGGAAGAGAGCGGTGCCGAAGGAGCGCCCGGAGAAAGCTCCGGACACTCGCGTGTAAATATTCCGATGAATGAAGATGACCTGCGCGATCTGCATTTCCTCCTTGAGTTTGACGGACGTTCCGGTAAAACACAATGGATGCTGCTCTTCCGTTATATGAAGAAGGTTGCCACGAAAGCCGTCAAGCGTGTTTTTACTGCAACGATACGACTTGCGCCGAAGGTACGTCTGCCGCGCGATTAACAACGCGCTTGTTGAATGGTGCTGCCATTACGACTGTTGCGACAAAAATCGCGATACCGATAAAAAGATAAACCATTGTTGAACGTGTGAGCTTTGTCATGTTTCTATCCTACCTTTGCTATTTGTGTTGTTTGTTACTGATTATTTGAGGACGCACCGACCAATTAGTTTAACCAAACTACAATTAATTGATATTCATGTTGGCGATCCGGGAGAGGGCTCGAGACGAGTCCTGTTCATACGTAAGTAGCGGGAGGAGCTGCATGAACCGGACGCCCTCTCCATAAAGATCGCACACTCATTTCGTTTTCAAGTCGGGCTTCGCGACTTGGAGGAAACCGAAACCCTTCTATTCTAATAACCCGCGAGAAGTCATTTTGTCTCATAGCAAAAGCATTTTATGTTTCTTCCTTCGCGGTAAAGTACTTTGAGATGGCTCAGTTTGAATTTTTGTCATTGCGAGGAGTGGCTTTAGCCCGACGAAGCAATCTACAATGCTAAAAATCAGTCTATCTTTAAGGTTTTAGATTGCTTCGTCAGTCGCTTCGCTCCTTCCTCGCAATGACACTGCTGAAACTGATTCTTTGCCAAGAATTTCACAAAGAAAATAAATAGAAAGTGTCGAATTGTGGGGGGATTTTTTACCTAAAAATCATCTTGTTTATAACGAGATAATTTGCCTTATTTCATTAAGCTATGATGTAGTTACGTGATGAAACTTCTTCTGGTTGGATATATAGTTTGTGTTGCAAGTTGTGTATGCGCTCAAGAGCGCGTATCAACTGCCGTGCAGAGCAAATCCAGCTCGGAGAGCGCCGCAAGCCCAGCGCGTGAAAACGCGAACCCCTCACCCGTTCTGGCGCAGAAAGTACAATCACAGCCGACTACACAGTCTGTTTCCGTATTCCCAAATCCTGCGACAAAAGAACTTACGATAAAGTACACGGTGCCCACCGGCGTACACGGGAAGCTCGTCCTTTATGATATGAATGGTAAGGTCCGCGCAACGATCTGGGACGGCATCTCCGTCGAAGAAACGCATGAGATCAAATACGACCTAACCAAAACCCCTCCCGGCAGCTACATAGTAGGCCTCGTCTGCGGTGCCGACCAATGCTCCAAGGTTGTGACGGTGGTGAGGTAAAATATTTCAATTTAGGTTGTAACGTTTTGCGTTCTCGCGTGTCTATATAGAAGACAAATTACTATCCATATCCATGAGAAAACTGTTTATCCTTATACTAATCTTCATCGCTAATAGTGATGTATTTGCCCAATGGGAAAAGGTTGGATGTCCTGGAGGTGGACCGCTCATTTACCAGTATGATAATGTAATGATAGGTAGTTCGGGAAATCAAGTATATAAATCTACCGATGACGGAGAGCACTGGACACTATTTGAGGATGGATTACCTACGACAACATTTGTTTCAAATTACACGATCTTTACAGTCAATGACACTCTTTATCTTGGACCTCACATATCAAGTCAAAGAAAAGTGGAAGAATATAAAGATACTTATTATAGGATTTCAAAGAACGATGATAAATGGCAAGAACGGAAAGGGAAACCACCTTTCCCAAAATCTTATATTCATACTGTTTCTGCCGATACAATAGTATATATTGGAGCTTTGCCGGAAGGAGTTATTTCGGATGTTGGTTTCCAAGTCTCTAGTGATGGAGGCAATACTTGGGAGGGTAGAAGAAACGGTATACCTGGCGGTCAAATTGGTTTTTACAATCATTACATATATGGGCGTAACATCATTATTCAAGTTGCTTATCTTGATACGGTTATCCAATCAGATTCAACAGTATCATTAAATTGGGTAAATAGCTTTTTTGTTACATCAGACCTTGGATTACATTGGACTAAATTGATGAAATCAGTTAAAGACTCTATGTATCAATTCCAACATCTTTTGAGAGTTGATTCAAATACTTTTCTTTATTTCGCAAGTTCATATGTGGGCAAACCGCTCATGTTGTTTAGTAAAGATGGGTGTAATACTTGGGTGGATACCATTAATGGCATTGATGCAACTGTAATAGGGAATATATGGCAGTTCAAACTTTTTGATTCAGTTCTGTTCCTATCGTTTGAAGATATTGCAGAGCAAGACCCAAATAACAAGTGCTATTTATCCTATGACTTAGGTAAGACGTGGAATAGAAAACAAGAGCTTACTTTTCCGAGGAACGTCTCAAGTTTATTGGAGAAGAAAGTAAAGAGAGATGGGTATTTATTGACGGTAACTGCGAATGTTGATCCAATTCTTATTTTAGATAACAATTTTAATGTCATAAAACCCCTCACTTTTGAGGGAGTGCTTGAGGGAAATGTTTCTACAGTCTTTATTGATGATGATAGAATCATAGGTGCTGCATACACCTCTCCTATCAATGTTTCCACTGATGATGGTTTAAGTTGGAAATTAGTGGATAATCCGAGTCCATCTTCAAGTGATAATTATTGGTTGAAGGGAAATAAGTATTTATATAGAGCAGAAGGTTATACGAATGACTATCACACCCTGCTCAGGACCACAGGAGTAGGCATTATATGGGATACTGTTAACTTACCTACCTCTGCTAAAGGAAAGTTCGCATTTACAAACACTAATGATACATTAATCATAATTTATCAATACCCTGATACGCTTGCAGGCTTGACATTCTTATCGTTTGATGGTGGTGATAATTGGCAGCAGATCAATACACCATTTACCGATCATCATTCTGTTCAGAATATCATTATAGATGAGGAAGACATTTATGTTGTACCAGAAAATGACTGGAGTTACTCTATTAGCAGTGATTTAGGAGTTACATGGAAAAATATAGACATAGTAGATAACCAGTTCACATACGGTATTGACAATAAGCAATTTTTCGTGTCTGATGATTGGCTGTTTTGTAATGGAATTAAGCCTGATAACTCAAATATTTTCTCGCCGTTTATTCTTCGTGCTAAAAAGGGTTCAAGCTCATGGGAAATCCTAGAAACAAATTTAGCAGATGAGGTCAGCCCGTTCTCGATCACTCAAATTGGTAGATTTCTATTTATGATTAGTTTATCATATAATGATAAAAT
>JAYUZC010000274.1:0-11797 GCA_043752045.1 Bacteroidota bacterium
GCCGGCAAAGTTCTTTTTTCAGAACAATTTAACGGTTCTATTGATGATGTGTTGTCTTTACAAGAGAGGATGGGGCAGGCGATAGGGTTTGAACTGCAATATGCTCTTGTCCAAAAGGAAAGGAATGCACAACGTTTTCCTATTCCTAAAAACCCTGAAGCGCTTGCACTACGGATCAAGGCAGCCACCATGCTTGAGCCGACAACTGATTCGGCCGTCATTGAAGATACAAAGAAACTCTTAGATAAAGCATTAGAGCTTGAGCCGGAGTACGTCGGTGGGTTGGCTGCGTTAGTAAGGTATTATCAAAAACGATTTGAGTTCGTCTCGCACGACAAGCGCGACCTTGCTATTGCGGATTCTCTTGCATTATTTGCACAGAAGAAGGACACCTCAGCGCATTATATTCACAGGACGTTCTATGAAAATGCACGACTACGTAATGATACAACTCGGGCAGAGTTCGAGGCAAAAGAACTCACCCGACTTCTGCCGAACGATCCATATTCCTATGGTACTCTCGGTAATTACTATATGGAGAGAAAGAGGTGGGAAGCTGTAGTAGATATTAATACACTTTTGACGAAGCGTGACATTTCAAATTTCTCTGTCTGGCTTAATCTCATAATTGCCTACAATATGTTAAAGGATACTGCCGGCCACAATCGGACAATACGAGAGTTTCTTCCATTACTTGCCAGGTATCTTTCTAAGAATGAGTCTGATACCAAACAGCGAGTGCAATCGGGATACTACTATGCGCTATTGAACAAACACGATCAAGCAGTAGCAGAGCTCAAAAAAGCATTAGTGTATGAAGAGAAGTGGGGCGAGGATGAATATTATAATGGCGCATGCGCGTATGCTCTTGTCGGCGAATGGGCTCAAGCGATAGAATTACTTGCGCAGTCTATGATCTTCATTCCTACCAATATCAATGGTTTGAAGGATGATCCTGACTTTAGAGAACTCGCAAAGCAGCCGAATGCCGAAGCGCAAATACGTGCACGAGTCGAAGAGTTAAAGAAAATTAAACGATAGTGAACGCAGATATTTTCATATCATACTCATCCAAAGACCGCGAGAAGGCGGAGCAGCTTGCCGAGCTGCTTTCTTCTGCGGGGTTATCTGTATGGATAGACAAAGCAGGAATCGAAGCAGCTACGAGTTGGTCGGGCGAGATAACACAGGCGATTACTGATTGTAAAGTATTTGTCATTCTTCTTAGTCCGAATTCCATCACATCTCATAACGTAAGCAAAGAGGTCTCGCTTGCAAGCGAACGTAAGAAAAAGATACTGCCTGTTGACCTTATCCCCGTAGAACTTCCGAATGACCTTGCCTACCACTTGGCAGGGATACAGCGTACATCGCTTGCAAATATTGATTCGATCATTCGCGCTATCGGGCGGCTTGGTCTTCAGGCGCCGCATGCACCGACAATAAAACTTGTGCGCGAGACAGATTCGCGGAAGTCCCTGATGATACTTCCGTTCGAAGACCTATCACCGACGGCAGATAACCAGTGGTTTGCAGACGGCATTGTCAGCGAGATGATATCATTGCTCTCGAATGTGAAAGCATTACGATTGATAGATGCACAGACAACCAAAGAATTCAAGAACTACAAAGGACACCTCACGGTCTATGCGAAAGAGATGGGGATACGTTACTTTGTGCAAGGGGATGTGCGTAAGTTCGGCGACAATATAAAAATAACATCACGCTTGCTTGATATTGAAACAGGCGATCATCTTTGGCAGGATTCGCTCAAGGGGACGATGGAAGAGATATTTGATATTCAGGAAAGTGTTGCGAAGAACGTTGCAACAGGGCTGCAGATCATTCTTACGCATGAAGAAAATAAAAGAATCGAGGAACAGCCGACAGAAAATGCAGATGCATACGAACTCTACCTGCGTGCAAACGAATATTATAGCAGACATACTCGCGTTGACATAGAACGGTCGCTTAGTATTTATGGAGAGGTTGTTAAGCTTGATCCTGAATTCGATGATGCATATATCCAGATGGCTAATGTTGCTCTTGCGTACTACCGAACATATTCAAAAGACAGTACTATCGTAGAGAGAGTCAAGGAGTATTTGAATAAGGCAGAGTCAATACTCGGGGAGTCTGCGAAAGTATTATGGATCCGCGGGACGCTTGAGCGTACAACAGGGCATTATGAAGCATCATTGAATTCGCTTACGCGTGCGGTAGAACTTGATCCGAGTTTGATAGATGCGTATGAATCACTTTCAATGACTTGTTCTATCCTTGGTAAACTTGAGGAAACCGTCACCGCACGGCGCAAGAGGATCCAGCTTCAGGAGAATAACCACAACGCTTGGTATTCGTACCTCTTGGCGCTCAATAGATCCAATGATATACCCCGTATGCGGCAAGAGGCAGCCAAAGCAAGACCAGTATTCGAGCGCCATTTACGTTTGGCGCCTGATGATTGGTATGCACAGTCACAGTATGTCGGAGTTATCTCAATGGTAGGTGAATTTGAACGTGCGCTATCGCTCGGGACTACACTTGAGGCAAACGGAAACCTTGATGGATATACGCTCTTTAATCTTGCTTGTGCATATCTTCATACAGGCAGCAAGGAGAGGGGTTTGGAAACGCTCCGTAAGAGCGTCGCCACAGGATATAGCAATATGGATGTATTCCGCATTCATCCCGATCTTAATTGTATCCGAATGTCACCTGAATTCGAATCAATACTAAAGGAAGTTGAAGAGCGGATAGCAAAAGAAACACATGGCTGATATTTTCATCTCATATTCATCCAAAGACCGCGAGAAGGCGGAGCAGCTTACCGAGTTGCTCTCTTCGGCGGGGCTATCGGTCTGGATAGATCAATCCGGCATTGATGTAGCTACGAGTTGGTCGGGAGAAATTGTTGATGCTATTGAAGGCTGTAAAGCATTTGTGGTTCTGCTTTCGCCAAACTCGATAGACTCTGTAAATGTAGTAAAAGAGGTTTCTCTGGCAGCAGAGAGGCGAAAGAAAATTCTTCCGCTCGATTTAGAACCCGTTGCACTACCGCGTGACCTAGCCTACCATCTTGCAGGCATTCAGCGCGCACCGATGACGAACATCGATGCTATTATCAGAGCTATCGGTAAGCTTGGACTCGAAGCAACGCAAGCTCCGACGATGAAGCTTGTGAAGGAAATAGATTCGCGCAAAAGTTTGATGATCCTTCCCTTTGAAGACCTCTCGCCGACAGGTGATAACGGGTGGTTTGCTGACGGGTTAGTCAGTGAATTGATCTCTGCTCTGACGAATATCAAAACGTTACGCGTTGCAGACTTTCAGTCAACGAAAGACTACAAAACCTACCAGGGGCGCATAACAGATTATGCACGGGAGTTTTCCGTTCGGTATTTTGTCGAAGGGCAGGTCCGCAAATTTGGGGAGAATATTAAAATCTCTGTTTCACTCCTTGATATTGAAACCGGTGATCATCTGTGGCAGGATGCTCTCAAAGGCACGATGGGTGATATCTTTGAAATACAGGAGACTGTCGCAGAGAAAGTTGTCGCAGGCCTGAAACTCCATTTGAGTGAGGAAGAAAAGGCAAAGATCACCGACCGTGGTACCCAGAACGCCGAAGCTTACGAGCTCTACATGGTTGCCAGAAGTTACTACGCACTTCAAACTCGACAAAGTCATGAACATGCGATGACGCTCTGTGAACAGGCGGTCGAGCTCGATCCGGAATATGTGGACGCATACTTCGAGTTTGTTGTGATTGCGCTGGCCTATTATAGAAGATATAAGAATGACGCCACGCTTCTGGTGAGGGCAGCGTCGGTGATCGAACAAGTTGAGCAGCTCGCCCCTGATTCCTGGACTCTTTATAATATCAAGGCGAAGTATCTTAATGTGATAGGCAAAGTTGACGAGGCAATCGCACAAGCCAAGAAATTGATAGAAAAGGATCCAACAGCCGCAGGCAGCTATGATACCTTCGGGTATATCTACCTCACAAATGATATGGCAAAAGAAGCTGCAGAGGCATATGAAAAAGCACTGGTGTGCGATCCGAATTGCCTCACATATCATTTTAATGCTACTGTTCAGTACTTCAACTTAAAGGAGTTTGAAAAGTGTAAGGTATCTGCTGAGAGGGCGCTGCCGCATTACGAAAAGCGTGTCCGCCGACATCCGGAGGAGCAAAATACCCGGACGAATTATGCTGTGATGCTCCACCTTGCCGACCGCGATGACGAAGCTGTTCGTGAACTGGAAATAATGCTTTCGCAGCCGGGTGTGGATGCAGCTATCTTTTACAATGCTTCGATAACGTTTCTGGATCTCGGCAGGATTGATAGGGGGTTAGGACTCTTGACCAAAGCCATTGAACTTGGGTTTCCCTCTGCCAGAGAAGCGCTTAAGGGAGTACATTTCGATCGCCTTCGAGAACATCCAAAATTTGTTGCCATATTGCAATTAGCAGAGCAGAAGGCAACTAGCACAAATGGCTGATATCTTCATCTCATATTCATCGAAAGACCGCGAGAAAGCTGAGCAGCTTACGGAGCTGCTTGCTTCTGCTGGGCTATCTGTATGGATAGATCAGTCAGGTATTGACGTAGCCACAAGTTGGAGTAAAGAGATCGTTCAAGCGATAGATAATTGTAAAGCCCTCTTAGTCCTATTGAGTCCCCATAGTGTCCTATCTGTTAACGTTGCAAAAGAAGTATCACTTGCCGCCGAGCAGAAGAAGAAGATACTTCCGCTTGACTTAGAACCCGTTGAACTCACGGATGATTTACGTTATCATCTCGCTGGTATCCAGCGTACGTCCATGACGAACATTGATGCTATCATTAGAGCTATCGGCAAACTTGGCTTAGAAGCAACACAAGCGCCGACATTGAAACTTGTCAAAGAGACCGACGGAAGGAAGAGTCTGATGATTCTTCCCTTCGAGGATCTTTCCCCGACAGCAGACAATCAGTGGTTCACTGATGGGATAGTCAGTGAACTCATTCAATCGCTTTCGAATGTGAAAGCGCTAAAGTTGATGGATGCGCAAACGACAAAAGAATTTAAGAACTACAGAGGTCATCTCACAGTCTATGCAAAAGAGATGGGAGTTCGGTATTTCGTGCAAGGTGATGTAAGAAAATTCGGAGATAACATCAAGATCAACTCTAGGCTTCTCGACATCGAAACCGGCGATCACCTTTGGCAAGACTCGCTTAAAGGCACGATGGAGGATATTTTCGATATTCAGGAAACGGTTGCAAAGAAAGTGGTGGATGGGCTGAATATCATCCTGACTAAAGAAGAAGAGAAGAAGGTAACGAAGAAACAGACCGAAAATGCCGAAGCGTATGAGTTATATTTGAAGGGAAAGGAGTATTTCGCCCGCACCACCCGCTCCGACCTTGAGCGGGCGCTCGGGCTTTTAGAAGAAGCCGTCCGCCTTGATCTCGGCTTTGCTGATGCGCATATTTCAATAGCAAATACTTCTCTTGAATATTACCGCCTCTATTCCCGCGACTCCAAGTGGATCACCAAAGCAACGGAGCATATAGCAAGCGCAGAGTCCGTTCTTGGCAATTCGAAGGAGATCTATTGGATTCGCAGCCTTCTCGCCTTCAACCAAGTTCATTATGAAGAAGCCTTGCAGCTTGCACTCAAATCAGCGGAACTTGATCCGGATTATACTGGTGCCTACTCCGCTCTTGGCTTTGCCTACCAAGCTCTCGGACTGTGGGAGGAAGCAGCAGAAGCCCGGAAGCGATATGTTCAGCTTAGTGAGAATGACCGCAGTGGTCACTTCGGCTATCTCATCTCACTGAATGAACTTGGTGATCCCGTACGCCTTGCCGAAGCGGCTCTGAAGTCACTGCCTCTTTGGGAGAGGTATCTCCGTCTCACACCTGATGATCTGAACGCGCGAGTACTATATGCCAATATTTTAGGTTTTGCAGGCGAACATGAACGGGCAGTATCGGAAGCAGGGAAGCTTGAAGAGATGGAAGGATTGGACAGTGCTGCGCTCTACAATCTTGCCTGTATTTATTTGCACGAAGGCGATAGCGAAAGCGGCTTACGGAGTCTTCAGAAATCCGTCGAGCGGGGATTCCGCGCTATCGAAACCTTCCGCCGCGATCCCGACCTCGACCCGCTTCGCGGCACACCTGAGTTTGAGGAGCTGATGAAAGAGCTTGAAGAGAAAATATCGAACGTACAAAAACTAACGACTAACGACTAACGACTAACGACTACGAACTACAATGGCTGATATCTTCATCTCATACTCATCTTATAACCGCGAGAAGGCGACAGCCCTTGTTACAGAGCTGCGTACGGCGGGACATGATGTCTGGATGGATCAGGGTGGTATCGGCGGAGCGATGGATTGGTCAAGCGAGATCGTAGAGGCACTCAATAAAGCAAAGACAGTGCTCTTCCTTATCTCGAAGGATTCTGTTACATCTCATAATTGCGCCAAAGAGATCCATCTTGCCAATGAGAAGCATAAGAATATATTGCCTGTTGTTTTAGAAGACACGCCACTTCCTGTTCTTTTTGAATATCCGTTAGCCGGCTTGCAGCGTGTACCGTATGAGAGAACGGATGCTATACTTCACGCGCTTGAAGTATTAAAGGGGGGCAAGTCCGTTCTTGAAGCAATGCTCACCCAGAGCAAGATGGATGATGGTCTGATACGTCTTGCAGTGCTGCCTTTCGAAGATCAATCTCCCGGGCAAGATAACGAGTGGTTTGCAAGTGGTATGGTGGATGAACTCATTGATACGCTCGGTTCACTTTCGAATATGAAAGTCAATCCCCGAGGCGATGTCATCTATTATAAGAAGAACCGTCCGAAGCTTGAAGAGATATCGCCAGACTTAAAAGTCAGATATATAGTAGAAGGTGCAGTACAGAAAGCAGGTGAGAGGATTCGCATTAAGGTATCACTGACCGATTGTAAACTCCATGAGCAAATATGGCATCAGAAGTACGATGGCACGTTCGATGACATCTTTGACTTGCAGGATAAGACGTGTTATGCTATATCCGAAGCAATAAAGTTGAAGCTTACACCCGAAGACAAAAAGAGGATAGAGAAGAAACCAACGGAAAATGCAGAAGCGTATGAGTTGTATCTCAAAGGCAATGAGTATTTCTCCCGCCAAACGAAGAGCGACTACGAGCGCGCACTCACTCTCTTTGAAGAATCCGTTCGTCTTGACCCGAACTTTGCCCGTGCCTATGGCTCGATAGCCAAAATATTGCAAGCGATGTACCGCACATACAGCCGTACTCCATCCCTACTTGACCAGGCGGAAGAGTCAGCCGAGCGCGTCCGTGAGCTTGAGGGTGAGACGGCGCGATATGCATGGGTGAAAAGCAATATCTCCCACAGTCGCGGCGACCTGGAATCCGCCCTTAGTTACTCCAAACGCTCTATCGAGCTTGATCCTAATTATGTTGCGGGTTACGATGCCCTTGGCTTTGCCTATATGTCACTTGGTGACATAGTAGCTTCAGTGAGTGCACGCAAGGAATTTGTCCGTCTGCTGGAGAATAACAAGCAAGCTCATTTTAGTCTGCTCATAGCGTTGAATGAACTCCCTGTTACACCGGAGAACCGTGAGGAACTTCGAGAGTCAGCCGAGCGGGCACTCCCAATCTATGAGCGTCATGTTCGTCTGAATCCTGATGATTACAATGCCCGCGTCGAATTTGCTAGCGTACTACAATGGGCAAGCCGCATGGATGAATCTCTTCAAGAAGCGGACAAACTCTCTTTAGTAGATTTAGATGGAGTTGCCTGCTACAACCTTGCCTGTCTGTATCTGAAAGCATCAGATACAGTACGTGGTCTTTCGCTGCTTCGCCGTTCGATCGAGAAGGGCTATCAGAATATCGAAGAATTTCGCCGCGACCCCGACCTCGACCCGCTTCGCGGTATGCCGGAGTTTGAAGCGCTGATGAAGGAACTTGAAGAAAAGATAGAGAAAGAGAAAAATGGCTGATATCTTCATCTCATATTCATCCAAAGACCGCGAGAAGGCAGAGCAGCTTACCGAGTTGCTTGCTTCGGCGGGTCTTTCTGTGTGGATAGATAAGCAGGGGATACAAGCCGCTTCGAGTTGGTCGGAGGAGATCGTTCATGGGATTGACAGTTGTAGTGTGTTCATTCTGATGTTGAGCCCGAATTCCATCGAATCGCATAACGTGGTCAAAGAAGTATCACTTGCTTCCGAGAAGCGCAAGAAGATACTACCGCTTGATCTTGAACCAGTCGAGATACCAGTAAGTATGCAGTACGCGCTTGCTGGCATTCAACGCACACCGATGACTAACATCGATGCAATTATCAGAGCTGTTGGCAAGCTCGGCTTCGAGGCAACGCAGCCGCCATCGATCAAGATCGTCAAAGAGATGGACTCTCGCAAGAGTTTGATGATTCTCCCATTTGAAGATCTCTCCCCAACAGCAGATAATCAGTGGTTTGCAGATGGTCTTGCGACTGAACTCATATCAGCACTTTCGAATGTGAAATCCTTGAAAGTAACAGACCAACAAACGACGAAAGAATATAAGAGCTATAAAGGGCATCTCACAACCTATGCAAAAGAGATGAGCATCCGGTATTTCATACAAGGTTCGGTGCGGAAGTTCGGTGACCAGATAAAGATAACTTCTTCACTTCTCGACATCGAAACCGGCGATCATCTCTGGCAGGATTCCCTCAAAGGTACGATGGATGATATCTTTGATATTCAGGAGAAAGTAGCAGAGAAGGTGGTTGAGGGGTTGAAAGTACATCTTGCACCAGAAGAGAAGAAAAAACTCGCCGAACGCGGCACGGAGAATGCAGAGGCGTATGAGTTGTTTCTCAAAGGCAGAGAGTATTACGCCCGTCATACGAAGAGCGACTTAGAGCGAGCTCTTACGCTCTATGAAGAAGCGGTTCGTCTCGATCCGAACTTTGCTCATGCCCATGGCTCGATAGCCAACACATCGCAATCGATGTACCGCCAATACAGTCGCACCCCATCCTTACTTGACCAGGCGGAAGAGTCAGCCGAGCGCGTCCGCGAACTTGGGGGTGAGACGGCGCAGTATGCATGGGTGAAAAGCAATATCTCCCACAGTCGCGGCGACCTCGAATCCGCCCTTGGCTACGCGAAACGCGCTATTGAGCTCAATCCTAATTATTCTCCCGGTTACGATGCTCTTGGCAATGCCTATCAGTCACTTGGCGACGTAGTTGGTGCAGTGAGTGCATGGAAGGAAGATGTCCGTCTGCGGGAGAATAACAAGCAAACTCATTTCAATCTGCTCATAGCGTTGAATGAACTTCCTGATACACCGGAGAACCGTGAGGAGCTTCGCGAGTCAGCCGAGCGAGCACTCCCAATCTATGAGCGTCATGTTCGTCTGAATCCTGATGATTACAATGCCCGCGTCGAATTTGCTAGCGTACTTCAATGGGCAAACCGCATGGAAGAATCTCTTCAGGAAGCTAACAAACTTTCTAAAGTAGATTTGGATGGGTTTTCCTGCTACAATCTTGCCTGCTTGTATCTAAGAGCATCAGATACGGTTCGTGGTCTTTTGCTGCTTCGGCGTTCTATCGGTAAGGGCCTTCAGAGTATCGAAGCCTTCCGCCGCGACCCTGACCTCGCCCCGCTTCGCGGCATACCGGAGTTTGAGGAGCTTATGAAAGAATTTGAAGAAAAATTAACGACTAAAGACTAACGACTACAAACTACCATGGCTGATATCTTCATCTCATATAGCTCCAAAGACCGCGAGAAGGCAGAGCAGCTTACCGAGCTGCTCGGCTCGGCTGGGTTATCTGTTTGGATAGATCAAGCAGGTATTGAGGTAGCCACAAGTTGGTCAGGCGAGATAGTGGATGCTATCGAAGAATGCAAAGCATTCATCGTATTGCTTTCGCCGAATTCTATCGAATCAGTTAACGTCGTGAAGGAAGTCTCACTGGCCGCAGAGAGGGGCAAGAAAATTCTTCCTCTTGATCTCGAACCTGTTGCACTATCTCGTGATTTTGCGTATCATCTTGCCGGTATCCAACGAGCCCCGATGACAAACATTGATAGCATCATCCGCGCACTCGGCAAGCTCGGACTCGAAGCAACGCAAGCTCCAACACTCAAGCTCGTCAAAGAAACGGACGGCAGAAAGAGCTTGATGATACTTCCGTTCGATGACTTGTCTCCAACGGCAGATAATCAGTGGTTTGCAGATGGTCTTGCCGCTGAACTCATCTCTGCTCTCACGCATGTAAAATCATTAAAAGTAACAGATCAACAAACAACGAAAGAATATAAGAGCTATAAAGGACATCTCACAGTTTATGCGAAGGAAATGTCCATCCGATATTTCATTCAAGGTTCGGTGCGAAAATTCGGTGACCAGATAAAGATAACATCATCACTCCTCGACATAGAAACGGGAGATCATCTTTGGCAAGACTCCCTCAAAGGTACTATGGAAGATATCTTTGATATTCAAGAGAAGGTAGCGGAGAAGGTGGTTGAGGGGTTGAAAGTACATCTCGCCCCTGAAGAGAAGAAGAAGCTCGCTGAGCACGGAACCGAGAATGCAGAAGCGTATGAGCTATGGCTCAAAGGCGATGAGTATTTCGCACGCTCTACGAAGAGCGACTTCGAGCGCGCCATTGCACTTTATGAAGAATCTGTCCGACTTGACCCGACCTTTGCTCGTGCCCATAGCTCGATAGCTAACTCCTCGGTAGAGATGTATCGCACATACAGCCATACCCCAACTCTCCTTGACCGCGCGGAGCAATCAGCCGAGCGAATCCGCGAGCTTGAGGGTGAGACGATGCCGTATGTATGGGTGAAAAGCATCATCTCGCGCAGTCGCGGCGACCTTGAATCCGCCCTTGGCTACGCGAAACGTGCTATAGAGCTTGATTCAAATAATGCTTTGGGTTACTCTGCCCTTGGCTTTGCCTATCAGTCACTTGGCGACATAGCAAGTGCAGTGAGCGCACGGAAAAAAGTTGTTCGTCTTTGGGAGAATAACAAGACAACTCATTTCAATCTGCTCATGACCCTAAATGAACTTCCTGATACATCCGAAAACCGCGAGGAGCTTCGCGAGTCCGCCGAGCGGGCTATTCCTGTCTATGGGCGTCATGTTCTTCTTAATCCTGATGATTATAGTGCCCGAGTCCAGTTTGCTATGATACTTCAGATGGCATCGCGTACTGTGGAATCTCTTCAGGAAGCGGACAAACTCTCATTAGTAGAATCATTGGATGGTGCTGCATGGTACAACCTTGCTTGTGTGTATATAAATGCTTCAGATACGGAACGGGGTTTTTCACTTCTTCGACGCTCTATCGGTAAGGGCTTTCAGGGTATTGAAGCCTTCCGTCGTGACCCTGACTTAGCACCGCTTCGAGGCATGCCGGAGTTCCAGGAACTGATGAAAGAACTCGAAGAGAAAATAGAGCAGGAGAAGAAATCATAGGTGCCTACCCGAAATGGCGAAATTGTGCGAGAAACGGCGATATTAGAGATGCGCGAAGATTATCTCGTTGATTTTCAATGGGATACAAACAATCTTTTTTGAGCATCTTGCAAAAGAAGGTTTCATGTGTTATTTTTGTAGCCCGAAGTTTGGGCATTTCTCTTTTTCCGAGGGATGTTAGATTGCTTCGTCGGGCTAAAGCCACTCCTCGCAATGACAATCCAAAACCATACAACCACACCCCATACGACCAGATTTCAAATGTGTAAATTTGGAGCACCTT
>JAYUZC010000275.1:0-4841 GCA_043752045.1 Bacteroidota bacterium
CCAGAGCAAACCGAAATCTTTGCGATTGAGCTTGCCATGAACCTCGAACCCTGCAGTCGGTACGCCGCCGAAACCTTCGGTGACACCGCCAAGCAATGCAATAAGCGAAATCTCTTTGGTCACGCCGCGAATCGTCATGTCCCCTTTTACTTCATACTCTTCACCATTCTTTTTCGTGACTGACGTTGAGACGAAGGATAACTTCGGGAAGCTCGGAGCGTCGAAGAAATCAGGACTCTTTAAGTGAGCGTCGCGCTGCTCGTTGCGGGTATCGATGCTATCGATATCCGCCTCGAAGCTGATCTTCCCGTCATGAAAATCAGTCGATGCTGTCTCGATTGTTGCGTCGAACTTCTTGAACTGCCCGGTAACGGTTGATACCAATAAATGCTTTATTTTGAACTTGATCTCGGAATGTACCGGATCGATCTTCCAGGTTGCCATACGTTTCTCCTCTAAGAATTACACATTAAACATAAATTGCTTGTTGCAACAAATATACGAATTAGATTGGATTTGTTTCAGGGAAAGATAAAAAAATGCCGCACATTGCTGCGCGGCGCTTTTTGAGAATAACTACAATATGTATGTTATACTTTCTTTGCCATTACAAGGTCGTATGTGGCTATTTGCGGTGTACTTTTGGTTTTTGCATCTACGCCGTCACCATCGAGATCGCCAACGGTTACCTGTCCGAGGATGAGCGTCGGAGTGCTTGCATCCCATTCTTTGGAAATGGTGACTGGTTTATGCTGACGCTTTCCGCTGGACTGTCCGGTGGCAACATCGCGCGGAGCTTTGACTTCATATTCAAATGCAAGGACATGGGGTCCGCCACCTGCAGCGCTGCGCTTTGCAGAACCGCTCTTGCCTTGTTTGGCTTTATAGACGACGTTATATGTTCCGGCAGGGATACCCTCTGCAGTGAACGAGCCGTCGGAGTTTTCGGTAAGCTTGATATGCTTGCCTTTGCACTCGCCCTTGACACCATCAAGCTCGAGAAGGTAATCAGAAGCAGCGAATGAGTTTGAAACAAGTAGCAACGCTGCAATAGCAACGAAAGCTATTTTATTGATGAGTGTTTTCATATAGCGAATATGGTTAAAGTTGAAAATCTTGTTGCGTGGGTATGATAATAAACTCCGCACCTATCTGTTTTGTAACAGCAAAGAGCAATTATGAACAAGAATTAACTCGTGATGCCCTTTTTGAAGCGTATAAAGTACCTGACCTCACGATACTTGCGGTTTTGGTTTCGGGTCAACACCGCGCCAGTTATTGGCTGTACCGACCTCGGCACCGCTCTGCTTAGCATAGAGGAAGAGCTGCATACGATAGGCAGTGAGGTACTTCAAAGGTGCTTCAAGCAATGCTCTGCCGAGCTTTACTTTTTCACCCCATGGATAGACCGTTTCGGTTTCAAGATCTTCTGCGGTGATGGCAGACATAAGTTCTTTATATGCTGTTTCTCTTTTTCTATAGCGGCTGGTATATCAGCGAATTGAAGTTCTTTTGTTGCTGCAGATCGTGCACGGAGCTTGTCGATGTTCTCGGGTATGCCCCATCCGCCCTTGTGAAGTGTCTTTACACCGGATGTACCGATGAATGCAAGGTATCGGAGTAGGTCAATAGTCGAACGCATGTTATCTGCAGGGCGCCATTCGACTGAACTTTCGGGAAGTTTAGTATAAAGATGTTCGATGAGGTTATACTCATGAAGCATAGAGTCGAGTAAAGTATTTTTCATGTGATCAATGTAGTTGAGAATAAGGTAACATTATAGTGCAGAAATGTTTTCCGCTGATTGTTGGTAAACGGAATGAGGTTAGAATAATCCTTTTATCTATGAATGGTGTTCATTATAGAGAAGCTAACACGAATCGTATTGAGTTAATGAATATCCCATTTCAATTCGTTCTCATTGTCATACTGTTCTGTTTTTTTGCCGATGGTTCGAGAGGTCAATTTACCATCGAAAAACTTCCGACATCGATTAATACTGCTGAAGCGGCAGAAGGTATGCCAATTATTAGTGTTGATGGCAAGACGCTCTACTTCGCAAGGTCTCGTCCATCTGCTGATGGATTAATAGTGTTTGATATATGGCGTAGTATTGCTGATAAGACAGGTATGTTTAGCGATCCTGTGCTTGTTGGCGGCAAAGTTGCCTCACGTTTTGGAATTGCTGTTACAAGTATTGCGCCGGATAATAATACCCTTTATCTTGTCGGGAAGCTGCGGCATAATACACCACCCGATGAGCGTGTATTTGAAACACATCGCACGAGTGATGGGATAAGTCATCCCAAACCAATACGAATTCGCGAGTTGAATCTTCGCGGCGAAGTCACCGATTATTCTTTTGGACCTGACCAACGTACACTCGTTATGGCTCTTGAGCGAGATTCATCTATAGGCGGAAGTGATCTATATATCAGTTTTCTTGATGAGGCAAAGAACGAATGGACTAAACCGCTCTGGCTTGGCGACATAGTTAACTCTGTTGAAAATGAGATTACCCCCTATCTTTCATCAGATAATAAGACGCTATACTTTTCAAGCAATCGTCCCGGTGGGTATGGTGAGTTAGATGTATTTCGTACTATCCGTATCAGTGATAACTGGACGAGTTGGACAAAGCCTGAGAATATAGGGACGGAGATAAATCGTCGCGGAAGAACGAGCTATTTTACTATTGATGCCAAGGGTGAGTATGCATACTTTGTCTGGAGAAAAGACATTCAATCCCAGACCGACATCTATCGTCTGCGATTACCACCTAACTTCTCTCGCGCTATACGTATCGCCGGTAAAGTAACTGATGATATCGGACAGCCAATTGAAGCTACCATTCGATATGAACGACTTTCTGACGGTAAGCAGCTTGGGCTTGCAAGAACAAATCCTACAAATGGAGAATATCAGATCGTAGTACCATTTAACGAAACGTATGGGTTACGCGCCGAACGTGATGGATATATCCCGGTGAGTGAAAACATTAGTATTGATAGTGGAGATAAGAGAGATGTAGTTACAATGGATTTGATGCTCGTTAAAATCAGAGAGAATGTAGCGATTCGTTTGAACAACATCTTTTTTGAAACGAACAAAGCTGAACTTCTCACCGAGTCAGCTAGCGAGCTCGAACGACTGCGAGAATTACTGGTAAATCAACCTAACTACCGAATTGCTATTGACGGGCATACTGACTCTACAGGCACTTCATCATACAACAAGCAACTTTCTCTTGCGAGAGCAAATGCTGTTAAAGAATATCTTATCTCAAAAGGAATAGCGAAGTCAAGAATTGAGACCAACGGGCTTGCAGGTGAAAAACCTACAGACACGAATACCATGGAAGAAGGACGTTCGAGAAACAGAAGAGTTGAGTTTAGAATACTATCAAACTAATTTAGAACAAGCGTTGGTGCAGTTGCAGGAGCTCTATCGGTTACGATGAGCTGATCAATCTCAAAGGTCATATACTTATGCATCGGGAAACTCTCCACGATTCGGAAGGCGGCTTCTTCATTCTCAGCAAAGATGGTCATCCATGACTTGGTGCGGTCGAAGTTCAAACTAAAGCTCGATATTACACCTGTTTGCAAGAGTCTTCCTATCATCTGACGCTGTCTCGGGATAAGAGTTACGAACTCTTCATCCTTATAGTACGGCATCGTTATTTCCATCATATATGCGTTCATACGTATTCCTTGTCTTTTTTCAGTAGCAATTACAACGGATTATTTCCCGTTAGGTTCGCCCAAGGAAGGAAAGAACTTCTATACCTGCCTCGAACTTTTTAATCATTTTATCAGGCAGCTTCGGACTCATGAGTTCTTCCTTTGTGATATTCGAGCCAAACATGAACTCCTTCATCTTGAGATACTTAATTGCGGGGTGGTCTTCGTCAAATCCTTTCGGAGCACGGACAAGTGATGCGCCGGTAACTCCATCAGGAAATTCTTTTACAAACTTTTTATCTTTTGCAAGTTTCTCAAGTATTTTATTATTATCAAGTAGTTTCTCGCGGTTGCGCTTGAGATACGGAGAGCTTGGGTCATGTGCTCCGCCGCCTATATATGTTCGCATATCATTCTTTCCTTCAGGCTCCATACCGAGATACATCCCCGTCCACTCGTCGCTTGCAAGTCCTTCCATCGGAAAAACAATACCAATGTGAGTCTTGTACGGAGTTTTATCTTTTGAGAAACGTATATCACGATTAATACGGAAGAGCGAAGTTTTGATATTTGCACGCAGCGGCAATCCCGACTCCTTAACACGAACAGCCATTGCCTCAACAAATGCCTTAGAAGGTTCACGCAGATGTTCTTCGTAATCAGAGCGATTGTCATCGAACCACTCTTTGTTATTATTCTTCTTTAAGTTATGCAAGAACTTGAACATCTCTGGAGGAAACCCCTCAAACTCTGCTGCCGGAGGTGGAACATCAAGAAATATATCTTTCTTTTTCATTGTCTATTTTATCCGTTGATATATCTTTACTCTACCAATAGAATCATGAAGTACGTATGTCATACCATGTCGTTTCGCTGAGCCAGTTATCTCATCGATTTTTTCTTGCCAATCGGCAATATATTCAAACTGCTCTTGGGCAACATACGCACCAATATCTTCTTTCTGCCGAGCGCGGAGAGCGCTTATATTTACTTTCCCATCAAGATTCACTACATTCGATGCTACGAATCCTGCTGTTCCTGATTGATCCATCCCAACCCGCGCGGGAGCGACTGTTTCAGCCCACTTCCCCGTACGATAGAAATCACTATATTCATCTATGACGAAATAGTACCCGTAGCGGACATAGCTAAATAGGA
>JAYUZC010000276.1:0-4823 GCA_043752045.1 Bacteroidota bacterium
TGAAAACCGAAGTTTCGGAGATAACTGCAACATTTGGATTTAATGCCCCGATGGGTTTAGAGACGATGTTTGATTTCTCGCTGACATTAGGACAACGAACGCCAAGCGATGTGGGTCTTCTTGCAAAAGAGCAGTTCATAAGGGTTGGATTATCGTTATCGCTCTCCGAACGTTGGTTCACTCCTTCACGTATAGACGAAGATTAACATGAAAGTAGCACTTGCATCAGACCATGCCGGTTTTACTTACAAAGAAAAGGTAAAAGAGTACCTTCGTACAAAAGGATTTGAAGTCGTTGATTATGGTGCTTTAAATTCAGAACGTTCGGATTACCCTGACTTTGCACATAAAGCATCCGAAGGTATCCTTCGCGGTGAAGCCGAGCGCGGTGTGTTCGTCTGCGGCTCCGGCATTGGCATCTCCATCGCTGCAAATCGTCATAAAGGGATACGCGCTGTTGATGCAGTAACCGAAGAAATGGCAATGATCTCACGCCAACATAACGATACCAACGTGCTGGCACTTGGCGAGCGGCTTATCACATGGGAAGAAGCCGAGAAGATCATAGATACCTTCTTCGCTACCGAGTTCGAGGGCGGCAGGCACACCGACCGCGTCAAAAAGATAGACGCATAACTCCAGAAAGGAACTTCAAAAGAGAGGCGGACATTCTTGTCCGCCTTTTTGTTATGCGTCAGTTCAAAAATAGTCATTAGATTATGCAGGATAAAGAAGTACAACAGGCGTTAGACTTGGAGCTTGGGCGCCAACAGCATGGCTTAGAGCTTATCGCAAGTGAGAATTTCGTCTCAACTGCGGTGCTTGAAGCACAGGGCAGCGTGCTCACGAATAAATATGCCGAAGGGTACCCTGGCAAACGTTACTATGGCGGTTGCGAGTATGTTGATATTGTCGAGAACATCGCTCGTGACCGAGTCAAGATGCTCTACGGCGCAGAATATGCGAATGTACAACCGCATTCAGGTTCACAGGCGAACATGGCTGTGTACTTCACATTCTTGAAGCCGGGTGATGCCGTTCTTGGTATGAACCTCTCTCATGGCGGGCATCTTACGCATGGACATCCTGCTAACTTCTCCGGCAAGCTGTATAACTTTGTTGCATACGGCGTAAAAAAGGAAACTGGATATATTGATTACGATGATGTAGAACTCCAGGCAAAGGCATACTTGCCGAAAATGATAACCGTCGGAGCAAGCGCCTATTCACGCGACATTGATTTCAAACGTTTTCGTGAGATCGCAGACTCGATCGGTGCATTTCTTTTATGTGATATGGCGCATCCTGCGGGTCTAATAGCTAAAGGACATCTTTCAAGTCCGCTCCCGCATTGTCATATCGTTACATCAACAACTCATAAGACACTTCGCGGACCGCGCGGAGGCATGATACTTATGGGAAAAGATTTTGAGAACACGTGGGGGCAAGTCGCACCAAAGAGCGGAAGAGTGAAGATGGTATCCGAGCTTCTCGATTCAACTGTAATGCCCGGCATCCAAGGCGGACCGCTCATGCATGTCATCGCAGCAAAAGCAGTAGCATTCGGCGAAGCACTTGAAGACAGCTTTACCGAATACACCGGACAAGTAATCAAAAACGCGCAGCGACTTGCGGCAAAGCTTATCGAAAAAGGATATTATATTATCTCCGGTGGTACAGATAATCACCTGATGCTCGTTGACCTTCGCGCAAAAAATATCACAGGTAAAGCGGCAGAGGAAGCACTTGATAAAGCAGCCATAACGGTCAATAAGAATGCGGTGCCCTATGATGATAAGTCCGCACTTGTTACAAGCGGCATCCGAATCGGTACGGCGGCAGTAACCTCACGAGGCATGAAGGAAGATGCGATGGATGTTATCGCAGATCTCATTGATAAAGTCGTATTGAATCCGACCGATGAGAAGATCCTCGCTTCAACCAAAGAGGATGTCAAAGCTCTAACGAGTAAGTACCCGCTCTACGCATAAGATGGCTGAAGCCCCGATAACCCAACAGCAAGAAAGAGAGATGTCCCTTTGGGGACATCTTGAGGAGTTGCGCTGGGTTGTAGTCAAGATGGTTATCGGCATTGTCCTCGGTATCATCTTCTGCTTAATTTTCACTGACTTCATAATTAATGATGTCATCCTCGCACCGGCACTTCGGACAAAACCTCCGATGCAGCTTACATCAACAGAAGTCTTCGGAGAGCTATCGTTCTATATGCAGGTTGCAATATGGGGCGGTGTTATCCTCTCTTTTCCCTTCACAATCATTCAACTCTGGAAATTCATCGCGCCAGGACTTTATCAACATGAACGGAAGCATGTAACGACCATCTCTGTATTTACTGTCTTTAGTTTTCTTTGCGGTATGGCTTTCGCATATTTTATCATGCTTCCGATGCTTCTTGATTTTGCGGCTGATTTTGGTTCAGGTGCGATCGTCAACATCCCCGACGTAAATAAATACTTATCGTTATTTTTGATGACGATCATTATATCGGGCCTTATCTTCGAGCTTCCGCTTGTGTCATACTTTCTCTCGCGGTTGGGGATATTAACTCCGCCGTTCTTGCGGCATTATCGTCGTCATGCACTTATAGCAATGCTGCTGATCGCGGCAGTGCTTTCACCCGGCGGTAATCCCGTACTTCAAGGCGTTTTATTTATTCCCCTCTGGGTACTCTATGAAGTTTCTATACTCACAAGTGCTATTGCTGCTCGCGCAAGGAGATTAAAAGAGTCAGTATGACAAAGACACTGACCGACATACTCTCACCCGTCGAAGCCGAGATAAAAGAGTTCAGCAAGTACTTTAAACGTTCGATGATCTCTGATGTACCACTGGTAAATCTCATCGCGAAGTATCTTGTCCGTACCAAAGGCAAACAAGTACGACCAATGCTTGTTCTGCTTGCGGCGAAAGCGTGTGGTGAAGTAAATCCTGCCACCTATCGTGCAGCAACCCTCGTCGAACTACTTCACACCGCCACACTCGTTCATGATGATGTCATTGACGAGGCGGATACCCGCCGAGGGTTTGCAAGTATCCGTGCCTTATGGCGCAACAAAGCAGGGGTACTCATGGGTGACTACTTGCTTGCAAAGGGATTACTTTTAACAGTCGAAACAAGCGAGTATCATTTCTTAGAGATAACTTCAACTGCTGTTCGGAGAATGTCCGAAGGTGAACTTTATCAACTTCAGAAAGCACGGCAACTAAATATTGATGAAGCTGCATACTTCAAGATCATCTCCGATAAAACAGCTTCCCTTCTCGCAACATGCACAGAGCTAGGTGCGGCAAGCGTTGTTGATAAAGGTACGAATAAGCCAGAGCGTGATATGCTCCGTGCATACGGAGAAGCAGTCGGTATTGCCTTCCAGATACGTGACGATCTTTTCGATTACGAAGACCGAGCATCTATTATTGGTAAGCCAGTCGGCATTGATCTAAAAGAAAAGAAGCTGACACTTCCTCTTATCCACTGCCTCTCAAAGATGGAGCCGAAAGAAGAACGGCGCATCCGCTCACTCATCAAAAGTGGCAAGGCAACCGAGAATGAGCGTAAGCTTATTATTGACCTTGTGAAGGCATCCGGCGGGATAGAATACGCTCACCTCAAAGGGGAGGAGTATTCTGCCTTGGCAAGAAAAGCGATCGAGCCGTTACCCGAAAGTCATGCAAAAAATGCGCTCATCGCATTTTCACACTTTGTCATAGAAAGAGAAAAGTAAGGACTATTGCATTTTCATTTTTTTCCTTCGTCCATCTTTTGTTTTACGAGTTCGGATATTTTTGGAATAACAATTGCATTCTTCTTTGCTGTAAGCGGCACATCACTGTAGCGCTTTCGATAGAGCTGTGTAAACTCCGCACCAAAAAAGAGTATTAATGCAGAGTAGTTTAGCCACACCAATAACACAACCAACGACCCTGCTGCACCGAATGTGGAGCTGAATGAACTGCTCCCAAGATAAAGACCAATAAGGTATTTTCCTAGAGTAAAGAGTACAGAAGTTATGATCGCTCCAATCCATACATACTTCCAATTGAGTATCACATCAGGAAGAAATTTAAAGATCATTGCAAAAAGAAGCGTAATGATTGCGAAGGACACCACAATGTTCATAATTTCTACGGCCGGGAGCAGGACAGGAAAACGATCGCCAATATAATTATTGAGTATAACAATAACTGCACTCATCATCAGAGAAACAAGAAGAAGGAAGCCCATGATCAAGATCATTGAAAATGCGCCTATCCTAAATTTAATAAGTTGAAGAATTGGTTTACCGGGTCTGGGTTCGACTCCCCAGATGATATTCAACGATTCTTTTAATTCGATAAACACCCCCATTGCGCCCAAGAGGATAATAACGACACTAATAATCGTGGCGAAGAGTCCCCCCTCAGAGAATGCGGCACTTTTAATGAGCGACTGGACAACCTCTGCTCCGTTTGTGCCGACTAACCCTTGTATCTGTGCAACTACTTCCCCGCGAGCCGCTTCTTCGCCGAATATGAACCCGGCTATCGCTATCACAATAATAAAGAGTGGGGCTAAGGAAAATAAGGTGTAGTAGGACAGCGCGGCTGTCATCTTAAAGACCTTATCATCTAACATCTCTATGTATGTTGCTCCAAAAAGGGAGAGGCCTTCTTTTACCCTCGAAAACATTTTTTTGTATTCCATAGATGTTGACCAATTACATTCCGTGCAAATATATACAAATATAAGTCCAAAGGAATTCACTCAAGAATCTCTTTTTATACGTTTCTGTTGTGTAGCTATCATTCTTACAAAAAACGCATGC
>JAYUZC010000277.1:0-11746 GCA_043752045.1 Bacteroidota bacterium
TAATTGATAAAGCAAAGAACAATTTCTCTCAATTGAATTCTAAAAACCTGACTCTTCCAATAAAGAGCCCATGCCATGAAAATCTTATAACTCGCTGTGGTCAATGATAACAACAATGTTATCTTTATTACCTGAAAACTTTACTGCGTCAGGATTTGAAGATACTAACGCCTGATACTCATCGCAGCACTGTATTGACTGATAAGACGCATTGTCAATATGATACGCCTTCCCTGTCTGTTCGACACCGAACATTGAGTTGAGAAACATTAAAAAAGCGTATAGAGCTGTCATTACGTTAGTATTTTATAACTCGCTATGATCAATGATAACAACGGCTTGAGTAGCAGTCGGATCCTGTGTATAAGCAGCATGATATTCAGGTGACGTAGAAATCATCATCTGCTGGTCTGATGTCAGGTTTGTGCTACCGCCAAACATTGAGTTGATGAAGAATACCAGTGCTTGAATTGCTGTCATTGTCGTCGTCTAAAAAATCGTTAAAAAACAGTATTGTTGTTGATTGTGATACAAATATACCGGACGACAGGGTGGTATTCCAGAACAGTTGGTAGGAAAAAATCACGCAGGAAAAGACACAATTAAGCACCTTTTCCTACGCAATAAAGGGAGGGAATCAATTGAGAAACTTATGTCAATAACGGTAATTAGCCGTTTTATCAATTAGTTAGAGAATCTCGCTTTTTTCAGTCAATTTTCTAACTTTTTATCAAAAAATCACATTTTGAAGACAAATAAAATGATAAAAGCATACAAATTCATTGTTTTTTATACTACCAATAGAGATTTGAGTGGTCTGGTCCGGTCATCATCCCGAACTCTTCAGCAAACCTAAGGGGCATTAGGTCCGTTTTCTCAATCTGACTCTGCCGTATTAAGGCAACCACTTACGACATCCCGATCTGATTACTTCGGTTGTCCGGCTTTTCGTGTACTATCCGTGGGGGTGGATAAAAAAACACAGAAATTTTGCCGCTCTCAATTGAATGTATGCAAAAATGGTGGAAAAATATGGTGAAATTGTAAACATGAAATCAGAATTTATCACACTGGTATTTGGTTATAAACGAGCAGTATCAGGCAATAACGAATAAGACTGCACGCAATTAATCGTAGTAACTTATTGAATTTTAGTCATTTAACGTAAATAAATAATTCTATGAATAGCTTGAAGGAAATCACACAGGTCATCGCCAGATTGAAGCTGGAAAAGATAGAAATTATTGACGAAGAGCCAACATTAGGCGACCAGGACAACATTTCCAAGCTTTATTTCGGGATAAAAAGCAATTCCCTAACGACAGATCAACAGGCGGCACAACTTATCTATGGCAGTTCTCTCGTTGATACTCGCTTTACAACCTTAAAAAATCGTCTAAAGAATAGACTCCTAAATACCCTCTTTTTTCTTGATATAAAGCCACCCCAGCAAAGCGAGCTTTCGGAAGCTACCTATAAAACTTATAAATACTTGTTTTGGTCAAAGACATTGATCTTTTTAGGTGCTAGAAAATCAGGCTCAAAGCTGGCACTCAAAGCCGTTAACTGGTCTGTTAAGTATTGCCTCACCGCAGAGGCGGTACAACTATTAACAGAGCTTCGATACGGGGCAAGCCTATCAGGATCATCTACAGAATATAACCAGTACAACTCAGAGTTAAAAACGCAGGTATATAACTTGATGTGTGAACTCGAAGTTCGAGAATATCACGACCGTTTAACTATGCAATTAGCCAAAGCCAATGCAGACAACCAGGAGCTCATTCAATTAGCCAATGCATTCATAGAAAAATTAGACTCCTTAAATCCAAAACCATCCTCGTTTTATTATTTGTTGTACTATCTGTATGTTAAGAACTATGCTATGCAACTTAAGGGAGACTACCGAGGGTCTATTTTTGCTTGCAACGAAGCTGAAGAACTTCTAAAAACATATCCCCATCTTTCAAGCAAGATGAGACTTGGAGAGTTTGCTATTAATAAACTTTCATGTTACCTCCAGCTAAAGGAATTTTCAGAAGGTACAAATGAAGCGCTAAAATGTAAGGAGCTGTTCTCTACAAACTCTAATGCTTGGTTTGTCTTTATGGAATACTATTTTCTTTTGGCAATGCACACAGCCCACTTTACTGAAGCAAGAATAGTTTATGACGAAGTGGTTACTAATCCAAGATTTTCTTTCCAACTAGAGCAGACAAAGGAAAAATGGACACTTTTCGAGGCATATTTACTTTTTGTATTGAGCATAACTCAAATAGGAACCATATCTAAACAGGTATCTTCGTTCGATTTTAAACGGTTTCTTAAGGATGTACCTACCTATAAAAAAGACAAGCGTGGCTATAATGTTTCTATACTTGTACTTCAGATATTAGTCCTGTTGGAGCAAAATAATTTTGACGCAATTATTGATCGAATGGATGCACTTAGGACCTATCGTCAGAGATACCTTAGCTCAAGCACACACAAACAAATTGCTCTTTTCTTCAAGATGCTAATGGTAATGGAAAAATCGTTTTTCACTTACGAAGAGACCAAAACAAAAGCACAAAAATATTATGACCAGATGCTTGAGTTAGGTTCTAACTCTGACGATACACAAGAAGGGTTACAGATACTTCCCTTTGAATGGCTTTGGAACCGTATATTAGATATGCTCAAGGAGAAAGAACGATTAGGAATTATTAGATAATAAAGCTGGAAGAATTTCCCGGCTTTATTGAGGAAAAGAAATTACCAAATTCCAAATCTATTTAACACTTTTTGAAAGAAATAACAACGAGGTAATCATTACAACTCGCTATGATCAATTATCACCACCGTAGCCGACAGCCATCTTATACGCACCACAGTACCATTCGATAGTGTGACCAGAGCAGTTGTGGGATAGCTCACGGTTTGCCCATTTATTGTAATTGACGGTACGGAGGCATCAACTTGTGCAGCGTACGTTCCGTATCCGCTAACATCCAGCGAATCAGGCGAACCAGAAGAGTGGTTCAGCAGGACAGTATCGAGATCCTCATGTGTGTTATTGCTTATGGTAAATGTGAATGGCGCATCGCCTGATGCGTTGAGCGCAGGGATGGCAATGAGGATGCCAATCAGTAATATAAGTATCTTTTTCATAACCGTAACGCTGGTTGATCAGTGAAGTTTATATGGTAAAGCGAGAAACTATAAGCCCTATGTTCAAATATACTACATAGATAGCAGAAATGCAAGCATTTTGGTGGAAAAGTGGGGGGAAATCTTCACTTTTTTCACTTTTTTTCACATTTTCATTAGAATTACATGGAGACCGTTGCGGAAGAGGAGGGATTCGAACCCTCGGTACACTTTCATGCACACACGCTTTCCAGGCGTGCCAATTAAACCACTCTTGCACCCTTCCATTGGGAAATGATGAAGTATGAACGATGAATGATGAATAAATGCTTCCTCATTCGTAGTTTCAAACTCGTAATTCCTAATTTCTCCCCTTATACCATTCCTTTATATAGTCAGCGATCTGCTGCATCGAAGCGCCAGGGGTAAAAAGCTGCCCCACGCCCATCGTCTTTAAGGTCTCAATATCTTCTTTGCCCATGATGCCGCCGCCAGTCAGAAGGACATCATTCAGTCCTTTTTCATCCATCATTTTGCGAAGGCGAGGGAAGATCGTCATGTGTGCACCGGATAGCATCGAGATACCTACAACATCCACGTCTTCTTGCAATGCTGCCTCGACGATCATGTCCGGTGTTTGGCGAAGCCCAGTATAGATGACTTCCATCCCTGCATCACGCAGAGCAGCAGCGATAACCTTCGCGCCGCGATCATGCCCGTCAAGCCCTGCTTTACCAATGAGAACGCGAATTTTTCTATCCATAGGTAAGAAATTCCCTCAAAAATACGACGGATTTTGTAGTCATCCGTGTTATACAACGTCCCTAAAACGCAAATGTGCGGGGCGTAATGCCCTCTTTTTCTGTGTTTTTTTTACTTTGTGTTGCATGATGAAACGTCTTATTCTCCTTACAACTATTGTTCTTTCATTCGCATCTGTCGCTTTTGCTCAGGTGCCGCGATCGTTTTCGTATCAAGGTGTTCTTTCGCATAAGGACGGCGGTGTCGTTCCTGATGGTGACCACTTGCTTACGTTAACGTTGTACCCGACACGGACTGGTGCAGTAACTCTCTACTCTAAGACCATCACAGTAACAACGGCAAGTGGTGTCTTTTCCGTGATACTCGATTCTATACCGGATACCATACCATTTGATGATCAGTACTATCTCGGCATCAAAGTAGATGGAGGCACAGAGCTAAAGCCGCGTACACCACTTACATCTTCTCCGTATAGTTTGAATAAATCAAGCGGCACTGTCAATTCTATTGTCAGTCCTGATGGTTCGATCACAGTAACCAATGACAAAGGACCAAATGTCAATATTGGTATCGGTTCTGTCAAGTGGGCAAAGGTTGTCGGCGCACCGGACGATTTCCCGCCGGGTGGAAATGCCGGTGGTGATCTGAGCGGAACATATCCAAACCCAACGCTTGATATTACCGGTGTAACACCCGGTACCTATCCGTTAGCAACTATCACTGTTGATGCAAAGGGACGAGTAACGAACGCATCAAAAGGTGTAGTACCATCTGTTGGTTTAACGTTACCTTATTATGGTTTAGATACTTCAAGAATCATATTCCATATAGAAAACCAAGGTATTAACCCAAATGCTGTAGCTATTCAAGGAACAACAAATACCCCTGCCGAAGAATGGACTAATCCCGTTGGTGGTACTGGTGTCTTTGGATTAAACACAAGCACTTCATCTACCAAAGGTGTGTATGGTGTCATAGGAAAGGTAACTTCCCCTTACCAATACTCTGCAGGTGTATATGGTAATAATCGTTCTACGACAGGCGGGAGTGGCGTATTCGGAAAAGGTCATACCGGTGTATATGGTTTTGGAGATGCAAATACTATTGGTAGTGGTGTCGGTGTTTTTGGTTTAGCTCGTATCGGACTCTATGGAAAAGCTACAAGTGCAAATGCCGGGGCAGGTATCTATGCTGAAGGCGGCGGTACGCAAAATTCCCCTGCTGGAGCATTCACCGGTAATGTCGTTGTCAACGGCAACTTCACCGTTAACGGCAATAAAGCCGCTACTGTAAAGATGAATAACGGCGATATGCGTCAGCTCTACGTTGAGGAGTCACCCGAAACATGGTTCGCTGACTATGGTAGTGCAACTCTTATCAACGGCAGAGCCAAAGTTGCTCTCGATAAAATGTTCTTGGAGACGATCATTGTCAACGAGAAACATCCGATGAAAGTATTCATCCAGCCGAACGACGAGACAAACGGAGTCTATGTCGTCAAGCATGATACGTATTTTGAGGTCATCGAAAATAAAGGCGGCACAAGCAATGCATCGTTCGATTACCGCATTATGGCAAAGCGAAAGGGATACGAAGATGTCCGTATGGAGAAAGTTGATATAGAGTTCTTTAAATAGTCGTATCTTTGTACTTCACTTTACTTCTTACTCACAATGTATAACATCTTTCTCTTTCTTCACATTATCTGCGCTTCGATGACGATAGCGCTTATGCCTTTTAGCATCTTCATGACAAAGAAGACCAAACGCTCGAAAGATACTCCGGCAGAACTCTATAATATCCAAACAGAATTCTACATCAGTAAAACGCTTGGAATGATCGGCGGTATCGGCTTGCTCATCACAGGCGGTGGATTAGCTGGTGTCGGACATTATCCGTGGTTTGATTTTGCAGGTTTCCCATGGCTTGCTTGGAAACAGGTATTCTATATTCTCATCCTTGCGATCAATTTCGCACTCATGGTACCGCTTGCCAAGAAGATCATGCCGATGATAGCACAGCGGTTATCTATTGGTAATGTCGGTGCGACTGATGAGATCCGTGCACTTGCCGCAAAAGCAAGTATGTTAGGAATGATAATGACCTTGCTAACACTCATCAATACTTGGCTCGGCGCAACAAAGGGTGTGATGCAGCCTTAAGATCACTAAAAATATTTCGAGAAAAGGGCGGGGATATTCTCCGCCTTTTTTTATGAGATCTCAAAATCTTCGACGTAGTTAAGATCTTTTCCGTAGGTCTCGTCAAGATTACGCAATGCTAAGAAGGCAATGATAAATGTCATCGCTCCGGTAAGAATCGCTCCCCATGACATCCCTACTGATGATGATAGTGATTGGAAGATAAACGTTAGAGGGACCACTGCACCTCTTGCAAAATTCGGTACTGTTGTCGTGACGGTCGCTCTGATGTTCGTGCCGAACTGTTCGCTTGCAATAGTAACAAACATCGCCCAGAACCCAACACCAAAACCAAGTAATCCGCAGACAATATAAAATGTGCCGATTGAGTTACCCGCTATTGTAAAGTAGAGTGCGATGCATACACAGGTTATCGCTAAAAATATCCTCATTACTTTTAATCGGCTTTCAAGAATCTGGCTTAGTAAGCCGCTTGTTAAGTCGCCAATAGATAGACCGATGTAACAATACATCACTGCCTTCCCTGCCGATGGAATATCCGTCATCTCGAAGTATTTACCGAACTCCGGACTGAACGTAATGAGTATCCCGACAACGAACCATGTAGGAAGCCCCATCAATACAACTCGTGCATATTTAGCAAGTGTCGCTTTATTTGAGAACAAGCTAAAGAAGCTGCCTCGTTTGACTGACTGCTTCTTGATATGTTCAAACATCCCTGATTCATATACTCCAATACGAAGCGCGAGAAGTGCAAGTCCCATTGCACCACCAATGAAGTATGCAGTTCGCCAATCGAATGTATCGCCGATGATGGCGGCAAGGACTGCACCGAGTACGCCGATTGTTGCGATGAGCGTTGTGCCATAACCGCGAGTCTCTTTCGGCATGATCTCCGCCACAAGTGTGATACCAGCACCAAGTTCACCGGCAAGACCGATGCCAGCAATCAAACGAAGTGCAGCATACGTCTCAACAGAATTCACAAAACCATTTGCGATATTAGCCAGTGAGTAAAGAAGAATAGAACCAAAAAGTACTGAAAGCCGACCGCGTTTATCACCAAGTACTCCCCAAAGAATGCCACCGATGAGCATTCCTCCCATCTGCATATTCAAGAGAAGGACGCCGCTATCAAGCAGTTCGGATTCGGGAACACCGATAGCCTTCAAGCTCGTGACGCGGACAATACTAAAAAGTAGCAGATCGTAAATATCTACAAAGTAGCCAAGCGCAGCGACAAGTATCGCTAAACTTACGGCTCGTTTATCTTTCGGTATGAGAGAATCGTCCATGCTCTATTTCTTCTTTTGATACGCTTTAATTCGGCTCTTTATTTCATCTTTGGAGATTGATGCTGTTTCGGATTTATCGTAGAGTGAAAGCAGAACAATATTAGTGGTATCCTCTATAAATACATCAGCTTCAAGATAAGTGATTGCTCGAAGTCCTCCACTCTTACCATGTGTTTTGCTTTTGACTGCAACACGCCATTTATATGAACTAAGTCCAAGCGATGTGCCACCGCGAGGTTCATTGATTAAACGGTCTTGAAATGCAACGAAGTCGCTCTTTAGCGATGGGTATTTTTTGAGGAGACGTTTGAACTCTCGTTCAAACCATGAAGTAGTGAGTATTTTATACTTCATTCAAAAACTCGGCGAGGGTTCTTAGTTTCTTTTTGCCTTGACGGTGCAGTCCTACTTCATGAAGACCTTGACTGATACCGGTGAGTATCTCAAGTTTCTTTTGGGTAAGGGCATATTCCTTCAGCAACTTATCCCAATCTTTTTTCGGGATGATCACTGCTTCGGTCCTGCCTTTAATGTCCGTAATATAACTTAACTGCATATATTTCTAACAGCGCTCAAAAAATGAATGGTTCACTCTTCCTTCGTGGTAAAAACCTCATCTAACTTCAAGTCCAGACAATGCATCGCTATCAGGCGTAACGAGAGTAACAATCCTCTTCTCGTCATTGACTGCAAGGAGCATACCCTGCGACTCGATCCCCATGAGCTTTGCCGGTGCAAGGTTTGCAACAACGACGATCGTCTTGCCGATAATATCCTCGGGCGAGTACTTCTCGGCGATGCCTGCGACGATCTGCCGCTTCTCATCGCCGATAGTAATCTGTAGCTTTAGCAGCTTCTTCGACTTCGGTACTTTCTCTGCCTCAACAACTACTGCCGTCTTCAGCTTTATCTTCTTGAAGTCATCAATAGTGATATTCTCATTACTAACAGTGGGACGAGCTTTCACTCCCTCCGATGCAGCAACCTCCGCCTTCGCAGCCATTTCTTCCATACGCTTCAATTCACCTTCAACCATTTCGTCTTCGAGTTTTGCAAAGAGGATAGACGGTTCGCCTATTTTATGATTGAATTCCAACTTTGGTAACAATAATTCATCATTCCATCTATCATTACTATAATTGTAATTCAACATCTTTTCTATTTTCTTAGAAGTACTGGGCAGTATAGGTTGAAATAAGAAACCAAGTATTCTCAAACCTTCCAAACACCAATAAATTGTATAAGCGGTTTTCACAGGTTCATTCTGTCCAGATTCCCATGGTTTCTGTTCTTGAATGAAACCATTCAAATCACGTGCAATATTCATCGTTTGTTGGACTGCAGCGCGTAAACTAAAAGATTCGTAACAACCATTTACTATATCTAACCCACCCTTCATCGAAAGGTATAGAGGTGAGTTAATCGGAAGCTCTGGCATTACAGGATTTCTTCTATAATCAATCCCATCTATTAAATCTGGTATTGTGCCTTGATAATAACGATGAGCTAAAGTCATGACTCGATTCGCAAAATTACCGAGTATGTTTGCCAACTCATTATTGGTATGTGCCTGAAGGTCTTTCCAAGAGAAGTCGGAGTCTTTTGATTCGGGCAGGTTGCATGCTATAGTGTAGCGGATGATGTCCGAATCATATCTATCCAATATCTCATGCGGCTCTATCGTCCAGCCGCGCGACTTCGAGAGTTTTCTACCCTCAAGATTCATAAACTCGTTAGCAGGTATCTGGGTCGGAAGCTGAAATGTGAAATCACCTTTCTTGCTATAGGCTAGCTCCATCGCAGGAAACATGATGGTATGAAAGACGATGTTATCTTTACCGAGGAAACATACCCAGTCAAGATCTTCATCTTTCGCCCACCACTTCTTCCAATCATTTGGTAAATGTTCTTTCGTTGCCGTGACGTATCCTATCGGCGCATCAAACCATACATAGAGTACCTTCCCCGGTGCGCCGGGTACCGGGACACCCCAATCAAGGTCTCGCGTTATCGGTCTATCCTGCAATCCGCCCTTGAGCCAACTGCGTGCCTGCTGAACTACAGCATCGCGCCACTTGCCTGCTTTATCGTTGATGTATGTTTCAAGTTCACCCTGAAATTTTGAAAGCTGAAAGTACCAATGCTCCGTATCACGAACAACAGGCGTAGTACCCGTTACCTTCGAGCGAGGGTTGATGAGTTCGGTTTGATTGAGATACGTACCGCATTTATCACATTGGTCACCTCTCGCCTCGGGGTTCGAGCAGACTGGACAGGTCCCTTCCACATACCTATCGGGCAGGAACATCTTCGCCTCTTGGTCATAGAACTGCGGTTCGGTCTTTGGCTCGATGTAGCCGTTCTCCTGAAGATGCGTAAAGAATTCTTGACTTGTCGCACGATGCTCGGGGCTTGAGGTACGTCCGTAATAATCGAACTCTATCCCAAGCCGCTTGAATGTCGCGCCGTTGAGTTCATGGTAGCGGTCAACGATGACCTGCGGGGATACCTTCTCCTTATCGGCGCTAATGGTGATAGGTACGCCATGCTCATCCGAGCCGCAGATAAAGAGGACTTCTTCGCCGCGAAGCCGTTTGTAGCGGACATACATATCGGAGGGGACATACACACCGGCAAGATGACCGATATGGATAGGTCCGTTGGCATACGGCAGCGCAGCAGTAACAAGAGTACGTTTGGACATTCACTATCTTATTCTAAGGCAGTAACAACGCCGAACGAGGCAGTTTTGGCTTCAAGAAAATGCGAATCTTAAAATAGTACTTTTTGGTCTGTAACTCCTTATATCATTACAACATAATTGTGCACCACACTCTTTGTCATCCTGAGGCGACAGCCGAAGGATCTGATGGCTGTATTTGCAGAAAAGCATAGTTTATGGATGGTGCTATAAATTTACACATTTGAAACTAGCGAAAGTGATCCGATTTGGATGGTGCACAGAATTTACACATTTGAAATGGGGCGTTTAAGGGGATTATCTTAGGGTGTCATTGCGAGGAGCGACCAACGGGAGCGACGCGGCAATCTAAAACCACTTCTGATTCCTTTAAGCTTTGAAGTTTACGCTTCGGCTTGAACTACTGCCCAAAAGAACACCTACAAATATACGAAATATTTCCCCATTTTCCAAATGATTTTTGAAAATAAAGTAAAATTTATTGGGAACAATGGAAGATGGAAAATTATAGGTTTTGGGATGAATTGGTGCCTATCAAAATAGAATAGTATTGATTCAAAAAGGTAAATATGCTTGCCCTTCTGAATACAATTGAAAAGTCATGGTATCTTTGTAGGGATTGAGTTCAGTCCTGCGAAGGCAATCTCCGACTCTTCACTGAAGCGATAGAAGCATTAATGGAAATGAAAACACACATAATCATAACAGTACTTCTAAATACCTTAGCAATTTCGTCCACGGTCTTTTGTCAAACCAGCATTGATTATTGTTCAATCTTTGCAGGAGGCATTACTACCGAAGATACATATAAGTTCGAAGATTCACAAGGGACAGTAGAACTTACTACGATGACGAAAACGAATTCTATTGCTTTTTTGTCTGATTCTTCCTTTACCTTCTTAAATAATGTATATAGGTATTCATACACCTATACAGAATATTCTGGTGACATCAAAATTATTCGCACAAAAAATCTTGAAATTGAACTTGATACTTCAGCTGGTCTCATCAAATATCTCTCCTGCGTAGAAGAAGAGAGTCAGTACTTTTCTCCTGTTAACCCTGATATTGTAAAAAAGACTGGAAAAAAAATCATTCTTCAACATATTCCGTATTTGATTAGCAACAGTGGTGATTCTATCGAAATACTGATGGGAAAAATTGGACTCGATACAATTATTAACTCCAAAACAAGCCCAACGATGTTAATCTGGAACTACACAGATGACTATCACACACGATCTCATACTTTGATGCAAGGTAACGAACTACTCTCCAATGCAGATGATGCATACCTTAGCATATTGCTTTTAGGTAGATTTCCTACTTCAAAGTCAAGTGTAAAATCTAAACTAACGCTAAGCGATCCAATTAGATGTAAATACGATAACGACAAAGTTGTTTTTTTCTCGCAGGATAGAACAGACCTTCGCAATCACTGCTGTTATAATTCAATTGGACAAAAGGTCAGTTCTGCCTTGATAAAGGTCACCGAAGACAATCTCACCATATTCAGCAACGATCTTCCAAAAGGAATCTACCTTATGTGTGTAGGAGCACAAGCTATTAAATTCTTTATCCCCTAAGCCAACGCCTCTTCAATATCCATCATCATCGTCAGCAGGACGGGGCGGAGCTGGAGCTGGAGGCGGGTGTTGCGTTTGGCTATGTCAACGGCACGCATTGCAGCGATAAGC
>JAYUZC010000278.1:0-4791 GCA_043752045.1 Bacteroidota bacterium
CGACAGGTCTTGCTCACTATCTCGAGCACATGCTTTTCAAGGGCACTGATAAATTCGGTTCGCTTGATTTTCAGAAAGAATTACCACTGTTAATAGATATTGAGCGTCGGTATGAATATTATCGCCGTACGACCGACCCTGAAACTCGTAAGAAGATGTACCATGAGATAGATTCTGTCTCAGGGTTAGCTGCCACCTTCGCTATTGCGAATGAGTTTGATAAGATGGGTACAGGAATCGGTGCCCGCGGCACGAATGCAAGCACATGGTTCGATTATACTCGCTATGTAAATGACATTCCTGCAAACCAGCTCAAGAAATGGTTGATGCTCGAGTCAGAGCGTTATCGCAATCCGCAGATGCGTCTGTTCCATACCGAGCTTGAAGCAGTCTATGAAGAAAAGAATCGCGGCATTGATGATGACAACAATGCTGTCTTCGAACTTACACTTGCGGAGCTTTTCAAAAAACATACCTACGGCACGCAAACGACCATCGGCACGGTCGAACATTTGAAGAATCCCTCTATCTTACGCATCAAGGAATACTTCCGTCGCAACTACCTCCCAAACAATATGTGTATTGCGCTTTCAGGAGACTTTAATCCAGATGAAGTTATTGGCTTGATAGATGCATCATTTGCATGGATGGACCCAGCATTTATACAACAACCTGTCTTCCCTCCTGAAGACCCAATCACATCACCTATCCGCAAGGAAGTATTTGGTCCTGACCCGGAAAATATCATGATGGGTTTTCGCTTTACCGGTATCAATACCCGTGAGGCAGATATGATGCGTATGACTGATATGATACTTGCAAATTCAACAGCAGGTTTGATCGATCTGAACCTCAACCAACAGCAGAAAGTACTTTCAGCCGGTTCATGGCAATTCCCGCAGCTTGATTATAGTATGCACTTCCTCTTCGGTAATCCACTTGAAGGACAAAAGCTTGAGGATGTTGAAAAACTTCTGCTCGGTGAAATTGAAAAAGTAAAAAAAGGGCAGTTCGATGATGCGCTTATGCCTGCTATCATCAATGACCTCTTGGTAAAGCAGATGCGCGAGTATGAAAGTAACAATACACGCGCGAACAACATGGCTGATGCCTATATCAGCTTCACGCCGTGGGAAGAGTATCTCGGCTTCATTGACCGCCTCTCGAAGTTCACGAAGAAGGACATAATGGAATTCGCAAAAAAGCATTATGACAACAACTATGTCGTAGTCTATAAGCGTCTTGGCAAACGTGATGTACCAAAAGTCGAGAAACCCGCTATCACGCCTGTTGCCGTCAACCGCGACGCAGAGTCACCGTTCTTAAAAACACTTCTGGCTGCACCGGCTGATAAACTAACTCCTCGTTTCCTTGATTACAAAGCAGATATCAAAGAAACAAAAGTCAACAGCAATATCCCCGTCTTTTATCTGAAGAACAATGAGAACAAGCTCTTCACGATGTACTACAAGTTTGATATGGGTACTCGTCACGACAAGAAGCTTTCATTTGCGCTTAACTATCTTGACTACCTCGGTACTGATAAGATGTCAGCCGCAGATGTAAAGAAAAAGCTCTATACGCTTGGCTTGAGCTTTGGTGTCTTTGCAGCCGAAGATGAATCATATATCTACCTCTCCGGTTTGCAGAAGAATTTTGCAGAGGGTGTGAAATTCTTCGAGAACGTACTTGCAAATGTCAAGGGCGATGACGAAGCACTTCAAGGGCTTGTCGGGGTTGAACTCAAGAACCGCGACGATGCAAAACGCGACAAAGGCAAAATACTTTTCTCTGCGATGATGAACTACGGCTCACGCGGCAAGCTCAACCCTGTGACCGACATCCTTAGCGAGAGCGAGCTTAAATCGCTCAGCTCAAAAGAACTTGTCACAAAGATAAAAGACCTGACGAAGTATCCACACCGCGTCCTTTACTACGGACCTGATGAGATGGAGCAGGTCGTGAATGTAGTTGCAAAAGAGCACAAATCGCCTGCATCGTTCTACCCGATAGCGAATGTGCCTGATTATCCGTTCGCAGAAACGAACGAGAACAAAGTGTACTTTGTGAACTTTGATATGGCGCAGTCAGAGGTTATCATGCTCTCGAAGGAGTATAACTACGACGGAGCGAAAGTACCCGTCCAGACACTCTACAATGAGTACTTCGGCGGCGGCATGAGCTCTATCGTTTTCCAAGAGATACGTGAATCAAAAGCACTAGCATACTCTGCCTGGAGCGGGTTCGATAACGGAAATAAGAAGGGCGACCCGAACTACATCTTCTCTTATATCGGTACACAAGCCGATAAACTTCCTGAAGCACTTACAGCGATGAACGAGATACTCAACAATCTGCCGAAATCAGACGGCGCATTCTTACAAGCAAAAGATGCTATCTTGAAGAAGATAGAATCAGAGCGTATCACACGTACAGGAATCTTGATGAACTTTGAGAATGCTAAGAAGCTCGGACTCGAGAGCGACATCCGCCGCAGCACGTATGCAGCAGTCCCGACAATGTCATTCGAGGACATCAAACGTTTCCAGGAGCAGTACATCAAAGGCAACAAGTATGCTTTCCTTGTGCTCGGCTCACGCGATAAAGTTGATCTCAAAAAGCTCGGTGAGTGGGGCACAGTCCAAGAGCTTTCATTAGAAGAAGTGTTCGGATATTAAGTCTCTTTCCCCTCTCCATAAGCTTATGGAGAGGGGTTAGGGGTGAGGTTTTCCTCGTAAGGGCATCCGCGAAAGCAGATGCCCTTTTTTTATCCCGAATTTTTCCTGCACCAAATCAGGATGTGAGGTGTCTTTAGAGTATGAAATCCGTCATCACAGTTCTTGCATTTTTAGCATGTATCAGTTCATCATTCGCGCAGTCGCATACCGAGCAGGGCGGCACAAACCCTCCTCGTCTGCCTCAAGCAGAGGGTGAAGGTTGGTATAAACAGAATACCGACGTTACGGGGCTACTCAACAATGTCTTCTTTAAGAATAGAGATACAGGTTACGCAAATGCAGGTACCACATTCACTATTTTTACAACAAACGGAGGATCAACATGGCAAACGTATAGCGATAAAATTGCTGTGAGAGCATTTATTGGGTCATTTGGATATGCAAAGACGACCCTAAAAGGGGACGGATGGGTAGCTATTACTACTGATAATGGCGATACATGGATTGACTACAATACGGGATTTGATGAAGCGCATAATCTCTATTTTTCATCGCCAAGTCGGGGCTTTTGTTACGTATCCCATCTGATTGGACGCACGTCTGACGGGGGAAAAACATGGATATTAGATACAACGAGAGTAGGTACAATCGCTAATTTTACCTCCTATGATTCATTAAGAGTGATTGCTTCTGGAGGAGATTACTATAAGCCAGGAGTAGCAATAAGCGCCGCAAGCGTATTTCTCAGTACAAACGGAGGAGAAACATGGAGATTCACGATGAAGAATATACGAGAGAATATAGGATTAGGTGCGATCGGGGCATTCGATCCTTCTACCATCTATTTCATAGGTGGCACCCCTCCTCGCATTTCCAAATCAATAGACGGTGGTTATCTGATACCTCCCTGTAAAGTTGATGATGGCGGTTTTACTGATGGTGTAGCACAGGATGGCTCCGCTACGGATATTAACAATGTAACTATAGTTGGCTCCTCGGGGATAATTTATCGAACTACTGATGGCAAAACATGGAAGAGACAAAACAGCGGAACGACAGCGAGTTTAGAAAGTGTACATTTTGTTGATAGTACACATGGATGGAGTGTCGGTGATGGAGGAATTATCATTCATACCTCTGACGCAGGCAAGACATGGGTGAAGCAAACGATACCAACACCATTGACTACATCCATCAGCCCCGAGCCGTTTGGGCGCAAGACAAGCATCACCTACGAACTCCCGAGCGCGATGAAGGTGAAGATACGTATCTATAATGTAATGGGTAAGGAGTTAGAAGTTCTCGAAAGCCCAAGTATTCAGGATGCAGGTACACACAGTATTGAGTTCGATGGCAGCCGATATCCCGAAGGGACATTCCATTACAAAATAGAGACCGACGGATTTTATGGGACGGGTAAGATGACGAAGGTGGTGTATTAACAAATTTTCCTCTTGCCCAATGTAGCGCAGGTTTCCAACCTGCTCCCCAAATCCCAATAATCCTACAAATCACATTAATCCCAGTCTTATCGTACCATCATCTTCTTTAAGTTTAACGACCATGGAGTAACTGCCGCACCAGTCTTGATAATGCTTGTACTTGCGCTCCACCCATCGGTGGGACAGACGAGGCGGATATGATACGCGCCCGAAGGTAGTCCGCTTAGATCAGCCGCATACTGCTGCAACCCGTCAACATCAGGTATATCTTCACGAAGCACAGAAACACCAAGACCATTGACCACATCCATATACATCACACCGCTCGTGCAGTTCTCAAAGGTGAGCGTTGTCTTTTGGTCGAGAGGGTTTGGATAGGCGTACATCTCTGGTGTTTTAAGATGTTCATGTTCTCTAGTTAGTTCTACCCCTGATTTTTGGAGTTTCCGTTTTACAAGATAATAGTAAGGGGCAGTTACAACGCCACTTTCGACCAAATACGATTTACTTCCAAGAAAACCATAGAGAGTATAATCGGCGGTAGAAAACCCTGCAATTGTGAGTCTCCTGGTTGAATCATTATCCGCGTTCAGTAATTCATATGTTTCTCCGTCATTATCGGTACGGAACATAAAGTTGTTGGAAAATTCAGGTTCATGGGTTATTGGATT
>JAYUZC010000279.1:0-4784 GCA_043752045.1 Bacteroidota bacterium
GGCTGTCTTTGGTGTTACACTTGTCTTGCATAAGTATAAGAAACTTGAAGGAAGAAAGATCGTTGTTTTTTGGATGTCGGGCTTTGCGCTTTCGATCATTTCGATGACGATTATCAATCGTTTTGTATCTAATTTTCATAATTTTTTTTAATGCCGAGCAAACTCATAGCGGTTGGGTTGAGTCATCACCATGCTCCTGTCGAGCTACGTGAGAAGCTCGTCTTTTCCGAAAAAGAAATTGCCAGAGCATTAGAACGGCTTCGCGGCACGACCGATGAAGCACTACTCATCTCGACGTGCAATCGCACAGAGCTATATGTACGCCCCGAACATACAGAGTTAACGACCGACTATCTCATTGATTTTCTTTTTGAAGAAAAGAAACTTACAAGTGACGAGCGAACTGCCTTGCGCGATACGTTCTTCAAGCTGAATTATTGCGATGCTATCATTCATCTCTTTGAAGTCATTGCCGGTATTGATTCGCAGATAATCGGTGATCAACAGATATTTACCCAGATCAAAGACTCATTTAAGCTCTCGGAAGAAGTTGGTTCGAACGGTACGTTCATGACGAAGTTCGCCCATGCTGCCTTCCGTGTAGCAAAACGAGTCCGAACGGAAACGCAGCTTCTCAATGGCGCCGGTACGATCAGCTATGCGGCTGTTGAGTTTGCTCGAAAAGTGTATGATGATCTTAGCGTACGTTCGGCTCTCATCATTGGCGCAGGAGAAACAGCAGAGATAGCAGCTAAACATCTTGTCGAACGTGGTATTGAACATCTGTATGTTGCAAATCGGACGTTTGAGAATGCACAAACATTAGTAAATAATCTTTCTTCTGTTTCAGGCTCAAAACGCTTTACCGTGCTGACACTTGCCGAAATGCCTACATATCTTAGTGAGTGCGATATTGTCATCAGCTCAACATCGAATGAGAACATAATACTTAGTGCGGCTGATATTCGATCTGCACTAAAGAAACGTCAATCGGCAAGTCCGCTTGTGCTTATTGACATTGCTGTTCCACGTGATATTGACCCGAAAGCCGCCGAGATACCAAATGTATTCCTCAAAGATATTGATGACCTCTCTGCAATTGTAGATCAGAATCTTGCCGCCAGAAAAGCGGAGATACCGAAAATCAATGAGATTATTTCAAATGAGTTTACAGAGTTTCTTGCTGTCTTTACAAAACTTGAAGTAGGTCCAACCATCAAAGAACTCCGTGATAAATTCGAGCAAGTACGTCAGGAAGAACTCGAACGCAATAAATTCCGATTCTCCGGCGCTGAGTTTGCTGCAGTCGATGTGATGACACGCAAGATCATCAACCGTCTCTTGCATACACCGACGGTCATGCTCAAGGAGCCGCATTCAACAAAAGATGACATGCAGTCGCGCATCGAACTCATTCGCGCGCTCTTCGCTCTTGATGAAAAAGAACAGGAAAGCGAGTGAATATGTCAGATACGATAAGAATAGCATCTCGCGGTAGTGCCCTCGCACTTTGGCAGACAAATCATGTAAAGGGTTTACTTGAAGCAGTGCATCCAGGCATTACCGTTGAGATTATTATCATTAAAACAACAGGTGACCAAATTCTTAATTCTCCCCTTTCTGTCATTGGCGGGAAAGGTGTATTCACAAAAGAGCTTGAAGAGTCGCTTCTCGCAAGCGAAACAGACATTGCAGTCCATAGCTTAAAAGATCTCCCAACGACGCTTCCTGATGGTCTCCATATCTCCGCTATACTCAAGCGGGCTTCTGTTGAAGATGTTTTTCTCTCAAATACTAAAGGAATGACAATAGAGTCATTACCTCACGGTGCGACTATTGCAACCGGAAGTCTTCGCCGCAAAGCACAGCTTCTCGCGTTACGCCCCGATCTTAACATCGTTGATATTCGCGGCAATGTTCCTACCCGAATTGAAAAACTTCGTAACTCAACGTGGAGCGGTATGCTTCTGGCTTGTGCAGGAATCGAGCGACTTGGTCTATTAGAAGCAATTAATCAAAAGATTTCTACTTCAACGATACTTCCTGCTCCGGGTCAAGGCGCAATAGCGATTGAGTCAAGGATTATCGACCAAAGAGTATTAACACTCTGTGCATCATTACATGATAAACAAACAGCAGATGCAGTTACAGCAGAACGTGAAGTTTTACGTATGCTCGGTGGCGGATGTCAGGTGCCGCTTGGTATATTTGCGCGATACGAAAATGATAATCTTAAATTAGATAGCTGTATTGCAATGACCGATGGAAAGAAAATGATACTCGCAAATGCCGTAGCGCAACAGAATGAATCTCCATCGGAACTTGGCGCACGAGTTGCATCAATGCTTATCGAGCAAGGCGGAGACTCTATCATCGCTTCGTTATCGGGCGATGACTTTACTTCATTAATGGGGACGATGTAACCTATGCCCAGAGTAATTCTTACCCGTCCTGTCCAGAGATTAGCTGCTGATAATATATTCACCTCAATGCTTCAATCAGAAGGTTTCGAAGTCATTGAGTTGCCAATGGTGCGACTTGATTTTCCGAGTGATACTCGTGATCTCGATTGTGTGCTCGGTCGTTTAGCTAAAAAAGAGTTTGATTATGTACTTCTGGCAAGTCCAACAGCGGTTGAGTTCTTTCACGAACGAATAACTGACCTCGGTTATTATGATGTGATACGTGAATTAATAGGTTTCGGAACGGTAGGTCAGAAATCAGCAGATAAACTAACGTCACTCGGTTATACATTAGAACTCCCACTTCCCCATCAAAACGCAGGCGCGGCAGAATTGCTTATCGCGCTACGTACAATGAATCTTACGGGAAAACGTGTATTGCTTTTGCAATCGCAGATCGGAATAAAGGTCATGGAGCGCGCATTTGAGATGGTCGGTGCCCAGACCGAGCGTCAAACACTCTACGAGACATCCGGTCCCTCACTACATGACTCTGCAAAACTTATGCAGCTTCTGGAAGTTCAGGATGGTATCCCAGTCGATGCAATTGCCTTCTTTTCTCCTTCTGCGGCAGAGTCGTTTGTGAAGACGATTCAAGAGATGGGCGTAGATCATCTTTACAAACTGCCTACACTTGCAGCTATTGGTGAAACAACTGCCTTCGAGATCGGTATGCGCTTACGTAAACGCCCGGAAATAGTAGCCCGAAAATCAAATCAGGAATCATTAGCTCAAGATATTATCACTTATATTAAAGAGAAGAATACGAATGTCTGAAGTTTTACATAATGATCTGTTAGTACGTGCTGCACGATGTGAAGAGGTTGAGCGCGCGCCTGTGTGGTTTATGCGTCAAGCGGGAAGATACTTGCCGGAGTACCGAGCCATTCGCTCCAAGTACGATTTCCTTACAATGGTCAAGACACCGGAGCTTGCAGCAGAGGTAACTGTCCAGCCCGTTGACCTTGTCGGTGTTGATGCAGCAATCATCTTTAGCGATATACTCACCATCCCGGAAGCGATGGGAATGCACCTTGTCATGGAAGAAGGCAAAGGCGGTCCACGTTTTCCTAATCCGATTCGTACATTTGCCCAACTCCGCGACCTAAAACCAATCGAAGCATCTCGCGATCTTGCGTATGTGATGAATGCTATTAAACTCACGAAAGAAAAACTTGCCGGACGTGTTCCACTTATTGGTTTTTCGGGTTCGCCTTGGACACTCTTCTGTTACATGGTCGAGGGCAGTGGTTCAAAAGATTTCCGTCATGCAAAAGAGATGATATTCTCTAATCCGGAAGATGCTCATAAGCTGCTCGGGAAGATTCGAGATGCTGTTGTAGATTATCTTGCTACACAAGTTATCGCAGGAGCTGATGTCATTCAGATATTTGATACGTGGGCTGGTATTCTTTCGCCCGATGATTTTCAAACATTTTCTCTTGATTATATTGGTGAGATCGTACGCGACGTTCAACGAATAACAAAGCGTAAAGCACCTATCGTTGTTTTTTGTAAAGGAGCCAATCATTCACTCACAGAAATAGCAGCCACTGGATGTGATGTTGTCGGACTCGATTGGACTATTGACATGAGCGATGTACGTGACTTACTTGGCGATGGTGTCGCACTCCAAGGCAATCTTGACCCGACGCTTCTCTATGCGCCTGAATACGTTATGGAGCAGCGTGTTCGTGAAATAGCAGAGCGCATGGGTTCACCGAAAGGTCATATCTATAACTTAGGTCATGGCATCTCACCTGATGTTGACCCGGCGAAAGCAAGGGCATTTGTTCGTGCAGCAAAGAATGCATATTCACCTAAAGTTGTGAGCGATGATGAGTGACAACACTTTCACCGAGCATAGCGAATTACGAGAACGAGCAGTAGCTTTTTTTCAAAAGATTCAGGATGATATAACTACATCACTTTCTGCAGTTGATGGTGTAGCATCATTCCGTGAAGATTTATGGAAACGACCAGGCGGTGGTGGTGGCATAACGCGCATCTTAGCTGATGGCGCTGTCTTTGAAAAAGCAGGTGTTAACTTTTCTGCAGTTCATGGCGAATCTCCTTCACTATTGACAAAAGGTGTTGAAGGACTGTCGTTTTTTGCAGCAGGCATATCACTCGTCATCCATCCACACTCCCCGCAAATTCCAACAATTCACGCAAACTTCCGATTCTTTCAGCAATCGAATGGTGATGTATGGTTTGGCGGTGGAATAGACCTTACGCCATACTATCTTGACGAAGAGGATGTACGTCAATGTCATACGGGATTAAAGCAAGTATGTGATAGACATGATGCATTATACTACC